>JAYWFP010000039.1:0-6295 GCA_043778745.1 Chloroflexota bacterium | reverse complement strand
CCTCGTAGGAGCTCATCTGGGTGGGCACGGCGGTCGAGGAGTACGCGACCGGAATGTCGTGCGCCAGCAGGACCTCGGCTGCGGCCACCGCAAAGTGCTCCGACGCAAACCGCCGGTCGTAGGCAATGACCACGCCCTTCGCCTGCTCGCCCCGCTCGATGACATAACGCGCCACGCCGTCCGCGCAGCGTCGCACGGCATCGAAGGTGTAATCCTCGGCAATGCGAGCACGCCAGCCGTCCGTTCCGAACACGATCCGGGTTGGGGCGATGGCGTCGGTCACGAGGACTCCTCCCAGCGGCGTACACGTTCGATCAGGGCTTCCACGACCTCGGGCTGCGGGCCGGCCCCCACGAGCAGTGCCGTGGGTGTAGGCGCGAGGATACCGCGTGGACCCGAACGGACCGCGAGGCGGCCATCGAGACGCTCCACGATGAGATCGTCGGGGCCGGCATCCGCGGCTTCGTCGGCCTGCACGACCCGCCCGGTCGCCGTGGCCCCGAGCGCGTCGAGGAGCGCGGCCCAGGAGCCGAGATCGCTCCAGCCGACGTCCATCGCCGCCATCACCACGCGGCGATCGGCCGCGGCACTCTCCATGACCGCGTGGTCGATCGAGATCGAACGGGCCTGGTCGTAGGCGCTTGCCAGTGCGTTCGGACTGGCCGCGACGGGGCCAAGGAGCGTCACGAGGCCCGTGTACCGCTCGAGAGCTTCGAGGATCGCCCGGCGGCGCCACAGGAAGATGCCAGCGTTCCATGCGACGCCCGGCTCCGCCACAAGTTCCGCGGCTCGCGCTCGATTTGGTTTCTCCTCGAAGGCTCGGAGGGGATACCCGTGAAGGCCATGGAGGTCGGTCCCCGCCTCGACCACGGGGAGCAGGTAGCCGTATTCGGTCGCCGGACGATCGACCTGGATCCCGAGCGTTACCAATGGGGACTCGATCCCGAATGCACCCTCGGCCAACCGGGCGGCGCCGGCCAGAACCCCGCGAAACACGCCCTCGCGCTGGATCGTGTGATCGGCGGGCAGGACGCACATCACCTCGTCATCGGGTCGATCGACGAGGAGCGCGGCCAGCGCAATCGCGGCAGCGGTGTTTCGGCCGACGGGCTCGGCGATGACCCGCACGCCCGGACACTGCGTTCGGATGAGCGTGACGTACCGCTGATCGGTGACAACGCTGATATCGCCGGGTTCGATGCCGAGCTCGCGATGTCCGGCAATCCTGGCTATGGTGCGTTGGAGGAGCGATTCGTCGCCGAGCAACGGAAGGAACGGCTTGGGCGTTTCAGGACGACTGAGCGGCCACAGGCGCGTGCCACCTCCCCCGGCGAGGATGACGACGTACATCTCCGGATCGTATCCGGTGCGAGCGATCGATGGTGGTCGGTTCCTGCGCTTGAGCAGCGACCGATCCGGGCCAATGAGGAACGTTCCGCTCCGATCACGTCGCGCGATGCATGAATCCATTGCGGGGTGGCCTGACGAGCCCTACCATTCGAGCCTGCGTGGGGTCCTGCCCACGGCGCCACCTGAGGGTCCGAGTGCCGGCGTCCCCCAAGACCACAATCAGGGATTCAGCCGTCGACGTCGAACTCATCGACGTCACCAAGCGGTTCGGGTCGGTCACCGCGGTCGATCACGTCGCCCTCAAGATCGCCCAGGGCTCGTTCTACTCGCTGCTCGGTCCGAGCGGCTGCGGCAAAACGACAACGCTCCGGATGATTGCCGGATTCGAGCAACCGACCGAGGGGGAAATCCTGATCGCCGGCGTCCCGGTCGCCGGCGTTCCCCCGTATCGCCGCAACGTCAACACGGTCTTCCAGCACTACGCGTTGTTCCCGCATATGGATGTCGCGCGCAATGTCGGCTACGGGCTGCGCCAGGTGGGCGTCACCGGGGACGAAGAGCAACGACGGGTGGGCGAGGCGCTCGATCTCGTCCGACTCGCCGGCTATGACCGCCGTCGGACGTGGGAGCTATCCGGCGGCCAGCAGCAGCGAGTCGCCCTGGCTCGCGCGCTCGTGAACCGGCCGACCGTTCTGCTCCTCGACGAACCCCTTGGGGCGCTCGACCTGAAGCTCCGCAAGGAGATGCAGCTCGAGCTCAAGAGTCTCCAGCAGGAACTCGGCATCACGTTTGTGTACGTCACCCACGACCAGGACGAGGCCCTCACGATGAGCGACGTCATCGTGGTCATGCGCGACGGACGGGTGCAGCAGCAGGGTTCACCCGAAGCGCTCTACGAGCGCCCTGTCAACCAGTTCGTCGCGGGATTCATCGGCCAATCGAACTCGATCGCAGGGCGGCTCAGCGCCCTCGATCTGGGGGCCGGTACCGCCAGCATCCAGACCGGCAACGGTCTGTTGCTCAGCGGAAGGATCACCGATCAGGGTGCTCGGCCCGCACTCGGAGACGAGGCAATCGTGGCCATCCGGCCAGAGCGGCTGGAAATCACCCACGGAACGCCGCGGGAGGCAGCCGGATGGACATCGGTGGCCGGGCTCATTCGGCAGGAAACGTATCTCGGCGACCAGACCGAATACCGACTGGATACTGATGTCGGCCAGCTGGTGGCCCGCCGGCCACATCACGGCCGGGCAGACAATACGAGCGTTCGCCCCGGTGAGCCGATCACGGTTCGCTGGCCAGACGACGCCAACCTTGTTCTCGTCGCGTAGCGAGTGCGAAGGAGGAAGCCGCCAAGATTTGCAGCGGACATCGCGATGCATTGACGCCGGCCCTGACCGGCGCGTATGGAGGAACCATGGAGCCTGTGCATTTCCAGAAGCTGTACGACGATTTCCGAATGGGGAGAATTGACCGTCGGACGTTCCTGAAGGCGAGCGGCTTGGGTCTTGCCGCCGCCGTCATTGCCGCCTGCACCCCGGGCAGCTCAGCCAAGCCCTCGGACGCCGCCGGCGGCGGCGAGCCGACCGCAGCCGACTGGTCGCCACCAAGTGGGGTTGATCTCGGCAAGACGCTCTACATCACGACCTGGCCGAACTACCACAACCCTCGGACGATCGCGATCTTCACCGCATTGACGGGTGTCGCTGTGGAACTCAACCCGCTTGGGTCCAATGAGGAGATGCTCGCCAAACTGCTGATCGGCGGGACCGGCTGGGATGTCCTCGTTCCGACGAACTACACGTTCGAGACCTACGGCAACAAGGGCCTCCTCGAGCCCCTGAACATGGCAATGCTGCCCCACCTTGACACCTCGCGCTACGACCAGAAGCTCCTCTCGAATGCCGAGTACCCGGCCGGTTCGAAGACACTGTTCGGGTTCAACAAGGACTGGGGGACGACGGGCTACACGTACAACAAGAAGCACGTCACCAAGCCCATGGCCTCGTGGAAGGACTTCTTCGATCTTGCCCAGACGGACTACAGCGGCAAGGTCGTGATCCACGACTACCAGCTGACATCGATCGGGAACGCGCTGGTCTACCACGGCTATTCGTTCAACTCCGTCGCCGAGGCGGAGCTCGCCAAGGCTGAGGAGCTGTTGATCGCCGTCAAGCCACACCTGTTCGCCATCACGAGCGACTACCAGCCGCCGATGCGGGCCGAGGACGCCTGGGTCGCCATGACCTGGACGAACGATGGCGCACAGCTCCACGCCGACATCCCGGACATCCAGTACGTCATCGGCAGCGATGGCGGTGAGATCTGGTCCGACTTCTACGCGGTGGTCGCCGGAACGGCACATCGCGAAGCGGCCTACGCCTTCCTCGACTTCATGGCCGTCCCAAAGGTCCAGGCGTTCGACGCCACGTTCCACAAGGCGCCCCTCGTGGACGCGGCCGGCATCGCCCTCCAGACCGACGAGGTCAAAAAGAACAAGATCACCTACCCGGACGCCGGGCAGCTGACGAATCTCGAGTTCGGGACCGCCGAGCTCCTGACGAATCAGGCACGCGCCGACCTCTGGGCGCGGTTCAAGTCCGCCTGATCGCGGACATGGGCAGGGCTGACGGGTGATCCGATCAGGTTCGGGGCGGTGGCGGTCGAGGATCGCCACCGCCCTCCTTCTCCTGCCCGCGGCAGCGTGGTACGCGCTCCTGTTGCTCGTTCCGCTGGTCATCCTCCTTGTCTTCAGCTTCGGTGGACGAGCCCCCGAAGGCGGGTATCGGCCGGACTTCACGTTCACCAACTACCTGGAGCTGCCGACCCGCTCCACGGCGTTTCTCAATGCCCTCTGGATGGCCCTCGGCGGCACGATCCTGTGCCTGCTCGTCGGCTTTCCACTCGCCTACTTCCTCGCCACGCGCGCGGGGTCGCAGCGGACGCTCCTGCTCATCCTGGTGGTCGTGCCGTTCTGGACGAGCTTCCTGATCCGGACCTATGCCTGGCTGACGATCCTCGGCAACAACGGCATCCCGGCCTGGCTGGAGCAGTTCGGCTTCGGCCACGTCGTGATCCTCAATACGCCGTTCGCCGTCCTGCTCGGGATCGTCTACAACTACCTGCCGTTGATGGTCTTTCCCCTGTACGTCAGCCTCGAGCGTCTCGACAAACGACTGCTTGAAGCGTCGAAGGATCTGGGCGCCGGACGATGGGCGACCTTCCGACAGGTGACCCTTCCGCTCAGTTCTGCCGGGCTTCTGAGCGGCGTGATCCTCGTCTTCATTCCGATCATGGGCGAGTACATCATTCCCGCGTTGCTCGGCGGTGGGAAAGTCTTCTTCATCGGCAACGCGCTCGTTGACCTGTTCCTGCAATCCCGGAACTGGCCGTTCGGATCTGCGGCCGCGATCGTCCTGATCGTCATCATCCTGACCGCGGTTTCGGTGTACCTGCGGGTCGGGTCGAGGGGCGGGAATTCGCGCGAGGTCACCGTGCTGTGAGCGATCGAATCACGCCACCACCTCGGGCTTCGATCGACCGCGCCGGCCGGTGGGTCGACCGTGCGTTTCGGGTCCAGGCGACGGCTCTATACCTCTTCCTGTACGTCCCGATCGGACTGGTCGTGCTGTTCAGCTTCAACGCCGGCAACCGGACCGGCGAGCTGCGTGGCCTCTCGTTCCGCTGGTACGAAGTCGCCATCCAGGATCCATTCGCGATGGGTGCGCTCCAGAACAGCTTCGTGGTGGGCGCCTGGACCGCGGTCATTGCCACGACCCTCGGCACCCTTGCTGCACTCGCCTTGCAGCGGACGCCACGCAAGGTCCGAGCCGTGTTCGAGGCGATCACCTATGTCGCCATCATCATCCCGGGAATCGTGATCGGGATTGCGACCCTGATCTTCTTCGTGAATGCCTTCGCCTGGATCAATCCGCAGGTGGCGGCAATCTGGTCGGCGCTCGGGCTCGGTTCGCCACCCACCATCGGGACCGGCCTCCACACGATCATTGCGGCACACGTTCTATTCACCATGGCGATCGTCATCGTCCTGGTCCGGGCGCGCCTGGCGGGCATGGACCGCAGCCTCACCGAGGCCTCCTTCGATCTCTTCGCCTCCCCGCTGAGAACATTCGTCCAGGTGACGCTGCCGCAGCTCCGTCCGGCGATCATCACGGGCGCCCTGTTGGCGTTCACGTTCAGTTTCGACGATTACGTGATTGCCTCGTTTGTGGCTGGTCCCGGCAAGCCGACCCTGCCGATGTACGTCTTCAGCTCCATCCGGCGCGGCATCACCCCCGAGATCAATGCCATCGCGGCCATGGTGCTTACGGTGACCGCCACCCTGTTGATTGTCGTCAGCGTCATCTATCGGCGGTCGTCACGGATGAATTCCGCGCAACCGGAGCCGTAACCCGGGTCAGGCGACGGCGGCCTGATCCGGTGCGGGAAGGCCGGCGTCCGAGGCCAGCAGTGCCGCCTTGTCCGTACGCTCCCAGGGCAGGTCCAGATCGACCCGACCGAAGTGGCCGTAGGCGGCGGTCTGGCGATAAATCGGCCGTCGAAGGTCCAGAGCTGAAATGATCGCCGCGGGACGAAGGTCGAAATGATGCGCGATCAGTTTCCCGATGACCTCATCGGAAACGTGGTTCGTGCCGTACGTCTCGATGGACACGGACAACGGGCGGGCGATCCCGATCCCGTACGCGATCTCGATCTCGAAGCGGTCGGCAAGTCCGGCAGCGACGACGTTCTTGGCCACCCAGCGAGCGGCGTACGCGGCGGATCGATCGACCTTTGTCGGATCCTTGCCCGAGAACGCGCCGCCGCCGTGGCGGGCCATGCCGCCGTACGTGTCGACGATGATCTTCCGGCCAGTGAGGCCCGCATCGCCCATTGGCCCGCCGGTGACGAATCGGCCGGTCGGGTTGACGTGCATGACTGGATC
>JAYWFP010000038.1:0-2613 GCA_043778745.1 Chloroflexota bacterium | reverse complement strand
GTGGACGAAACTCGTGTTGACGCGCAGCTGCGGGTTAGCTACCCTCGGTTGGTGAACGACCCCATCGCCGAGGAGCCGCTCGTTCCCGGAGCCGAGTTCAAGCGCGTTGACGCGGGAGATGGCGAGGACCTATCGGCGCTTCCATCGTTCCTTCGAGAGGATCGTGGCGGGACGCAGCCGGCGCTGGCGAGTTCGGATCCGGACAGCCTGGCGCCATCGCGACGTGAGCGAATTGTCTATAGCCCTCCGCGACCTGTGGCCGTCCTGGCGCCCGATCCCCGGGCAATCCCGATGGCGACCATCTCGCCGCGCCGGCTGCTCCACGTTGTTGCGGCGATCGCGATTACATGGGGCTTGATTTCGTTTGGTCGACAGGTCGCCACGGCGTCGGCCGCCACCGGTCACGCGGAAGAACTTCGCGCTGCCAATATCGCCGTGACTGATCAGGTCGCCGCGATGCAGCGCGAGTTGACGCTCATCCAGGAGCGACGGTTCGTCGACCTCGAGGCGCGTGCGTATCGACTCGGCAATCGTGACGAGATCGCCTTTGCTCTCGAGGGCGGTGCGCCGCCAATCCCCGCGGATGCGCCGGGGTCCGCCGCGGTGCGCCTTGGTGCCGATGCGCGAACCGGGAGTCCCATCGACCGCTGGTTCGACCTGCTCTTCGGTTCCGGACACTGACGGACTGATCCGCCGCGGACGGCTCGACAGCCGCACGCGGACGCAGTTTCGGAGGTCATCTCGAATCTCTGACCAGGCGGGGGATTTCCGGTGCACGAGCGCACCGGACTTTCGGACCCGCGACCCGCGGTCGGCGCAACCACGCCGTCGGGTTCGGTGACCTTGACGCGATATCCGGTTGCCGATGCCTACGTCGACAGCGTCAACTTCGGCACGAACTACGGGACGAACGCATCGATTCGCGTGCCGGGCGAGAGCCAGATCCGGAATGGCGACCTCAAGTTCGACCTGACCGGGATCAGCGCGTCGCTTTCCAGCGCCACATTGCGGGTCTACTGCATCAGCGGTCGCTCAACCACCGGGTACGCGGCCCGCGCCGTGATGGACGCAACCTGGGGCGAGACTTCGATCACCTATGCGACCGCGCCCGCGTTCAGTTCGACGATTGCCGGTTCGAGTGGCGCTCTCGCCGTGGGCTGGACGACGGTCGACGTCACGTCGATCGCGGCCGCAGGCGCCGGGAATCTGACGAGCCTGGTCCTGACCTCGACCGGCAGCCAGATCAACCTGTCGTCGCGTGAGGGATCGAACCCACCGGCACTGGTCATCGTTCTTGGGGGTCCGTAGCTGGCCACGTTCGAACTGGCCCGGGCCGACAGGCCTCGGTCGTGCGCTAAACTGTCGGCCGGCGGCAGCGTAGCTCAGTGGTTAGAGCAGTCGGCTCATAATCGACAGGTCCCTCGTTCGAATCGAGGCGCTGCTACCAATTTCAGGTCCAGGATCCCACCAGGTTCCCGCGGCCGTCCAGCCCGCCCCGTCGCCCAAGGGGGACAGTCGGAGACCCGGCGCTATACTCGGCGCAGGACCGGCCGAACCATTGGCCCGCCCCTCCGGAGGCAATTTCTTGAATCCCAGGTTCATGCGCAATGGCGCACTGATGATCCTGCTCGCGCTCGGCGTAGCAGCACTGCTTTACACATGGTTCAACCAGACGACCGGTGCCACAGCCACCGGTTACGGCAAGTTCCTCAACGAGGTCGGCTCCGGCGACGTCAAGACGGTCGTCCAGCAGACCGACACGCTCACCGTCACCAAGACCGACGGATCCACCTATACGGTGACGATCCCGAGCATCCTGACCTCGGTCCTGGGTGACATGCAACAGGCGTCAACGGACGCCGGGCGCACGTTCGACAAGTCCATCTTCTCGGCAGATCGACAGTCCGACAACGGCTGGATCCTCACAGCGGTCAGCGTCGTGCTGCCACTCGTGGTCATCGGCGCGTTCATCTACTTCATGATGCGGCAGGCTCAGGGGACGAACAATCAGGCGATGTCGTTCGGCAAGAGCCGGGCGCGGATGTTCCTGGGCAACAAGTCGGTCGTGACCTTCGCGGACGTAGCCGGCGTCGACGAGGCAAAGGCCGAGCTCGAGGAGATCGTCGAATTCCTCAAGTTCCCCGAGAAATTCAACACGCTCGGAGCCCGCATCCCGCGCGGCGTGCTGCTCGTTGGACCTCCCGGCACCGGCAAGACCCTCATGGCGCGAGCCGTCGCCGGTGAAGCGGGCGTGCCGTTCTTCAGCATTTCGGGATCCGAGTTCGTGGAGATGTTCGTGGGTGTCGGCGCCAGTCGCGTCCGGGACCTGTTCGATCAGGCCAAGCGCAACAGCCCGTGCATCGTGTTCGTGGACGAGATCGACGCGGTCGGGCGTCAGCGCGGTGCCGGCCTCGGTGGCAGCCACGACGAGCGCGAGCAGACCCTCAACCAGATCCTGGTTGAGATGGACGGGTTCGACACGAACACCGGCGTCATCGTCGTCGCTGCGACGAACCGACCCGACGTCCTCGATCCGGCGCTCCTCCGGCCCGGCCGGTTCGACCGCCAGGTGATCCTCGACCGACCCGACATGAAGGGCCGCGTCGCCATCCT
>JAYWFP010000037.1:0-6308 GCA_043778745.1 Chloroflexota bacterium | reverse complement strand
GTGCCCCGGCCCTTGGCGTCGGCAGGACGCCACCGCCACAGGACGTTCTTGGCGTCCAGGATCAGGAGGTCGGGCCCGCCCGCGGAGAGCAGGCGCGGTGCGGCCTCGGTCGAGCCGGCGGCCTTGGTTCCCTCCCGGAAGATGGCGCTCGCCGTCAGGTCGGTGAGGTTGATCCGATACACGGACGCGGTCTTTGGATCGAGCACATACGGGGCGCCGTCGGGGCCCCGGACGAGGCTCGTCAGGTTCACGCCGACATCCTCAGGGAAGGTGAACGTGTCGATCGGCGTCACCGCGACGACGCCATAGAGCTGATCCAGTCCGGCGACCGCCTTGTTGCGCAGGGGCGTGATCACGGCAGCGGCAATGCCGGCCGTCTTCGCGATGTCGAGCTGGTCGACCGTATCGGTGAGCAGCTTCTCGGCCGTCTTCGGGTCATTGGCAACGAGGTTCACGCCGGGACCGAAGACGCGATCGAGGTTCTTGCGTGCCTGGTCCAGCGCCTGCTGGCCGATCTCGGCCGAAGCGATCGCGGGCCCCGGCGCCGGGCGCGCGCCGAGCAGAGAGACGGCCAGGCCGAGCGAACCGGTCACGCCCACCAGGACCAGAACCGCGACCGCAGCTCGCCGCTGGGTCTCGCGGCGCGTGCCCATCGGCGTAATCCGCCGGGTCCCGCGGGATCGTGTCGGCATCGCGTCCTGCGCCCGGCCGATGAGCCGGCTCAGGGTGCCACCGGCGGCCGATCGGACGCGTCGAGCACCTTCCTGAGCAGCCGCTACGCCACCACTGACGGTGTCGGCCAGGGGGATCGGCGATCGATCCGGGAGGCCGGCCAGCGGCTCTGGCGGCTTCACGGCAACGAGCGTGCGTCCGGATCGAACGGCCGACAGTTCGGCGACCTCGAGCACCAGCCCGCCGTCGCTGCCAACGCCGCCGACCTCGGCAAACCGCTTCGTGAGGTGCTCGATGGCCGGCTGCGGATGGAGGGTGACCAGTGTGTCCTTGAGCTCGTCGGCCCCGAGTCGCTGCATCAGGTTCGGCGAGACCAGAACGAGCTGGTCCCCGATGCCGATTTCACCACGCCACACGTCCGGCTCCAGATCGGCCGTCGGCAGCCCGCGCTCGCGGTCCGGGTCTGGAAGGGTGCTGAGGCGGGCGCCGCGGCTCAGGTAGGCCTCCGCGGGGCCTACGGTGGCAACGTACAGCTCATGGTCCCGGACGACGGCGATCGCGACCCCTATCGGGGCTGGGGCGCCGGCGCCGGCGACTCCGCCCGCCCCGAGGGCGCTTCGCTCACGGGCATGCGTGAGACGCTTGTTGGCGGCCAGGATCGCCTTGATCAGGCAGACGCGGATCCCGGCCGACTCATCGTAGTAATACTCGTGGCGGATGACGTCGGCGACGAGCTTGGTCGCTTCTCGAGCCTTGGGCCCGGGCACCATCGACGTCACCAGCAGGTAGAGCTGACCCTTGGATCGGGCGCGAGAGCCGACGGTCGGCTCGACGACGACAGCCGTGTCCGGCGAGTCCGGGTGGCGATCCTGATCGGCAAGGATGCCGAGCTTCATCTGAATTCGGGGGGCCATGCAAGCCTCTGCCGGGGATGGTGGCGATTGGCCGGGCGCGAATTATCGCATGCGAACGATCGGTCTCCGCCTCACCGAGACGGGTTGTGGGAGCGGACCGTGACGCGCAGCTCGGTGACCTCGGCGCCGCCGGGGGCCGTCCGGAAGGCCGACAGGATCGTGATGGACCGAAGCCGGAGCTCCTGCGCCACGATCGGTGCGTCGGCCTCGACGATCAGCACCGTCCCGTCGACGCGCACCGCGCGGCATGCGCCGTGCGCGGCCGGCGCGCGTTCGGCCACGAGCACATCGAAGGTGGCGACCATCCGTGCGCGGCGCAACTCGTCGGCCAGGCCCAGCTGCGCCGCTGCGGCCGGGATCAGGTCACCGATACGGGACATCGGGCGGCGGCGGCGGCGCTCGCGTTCCTCGGTCACGGGGCGCCGACCCGGGTCGGCCCGACCAGCGTTGCGTTGCCCTGCGCCACGCTCCCTGGGGCTCCGTCGGCCGCGCTCGCGTCCGCGTTCGCGTCCACGCGCCAGGTGTCGGCAATCGCAAGCAGACCCGCGTCGAGGTCATCGAGCGTCGTGGTGGTGACGAAGGCCTGAGGCAGCGAGGCGATCCGCCGCACCAGATGCGAGCGCCGCTCAGGATCCAGCTCAGAGAAGACGTCGTCGAGCAGGAGCAGAGGTGGCCGGCCGTCGATCGCCGTCAGGAGGTCGAGTTCGGCGAGCTTGAAGGCGAGAATCGCGGTTCGTTGCTGGCCCCGGGATGCGAAGCCGGCCAGATCCCGCTCTCCGAGCACGAACGACAGGTCGTCCCGATGCGGCCCAACGAGGGTGGTGCCGTTCCAGGCCTCCTTCTCGGCGGTCTCGGCCAGGCGTCGCTCGAGGGCATCGCGGGGAGCCTCGCCGGCCCGGGCAGGAGCGTTGGTCTCGTAGCGGAGCCCGAGCACGGCGCGCGCAGCCTCTTCGGGGGCGATCTCGGCGTGGGCCGCAGCGAACGGTGCCCCGAGCTCACGCAGCACGGCGAGACGCAGATCCACGACCTCCCCGCCGGCGTCGAGGAACGGCTTGTCCCAGTAGCGGAGTTGGGATCGATCGGCCGTTTCGTCGCGAATGGCGCGGAGCAGGCCGTTCCGTTGCTGGAGCGCCCGCGTATAGGTCGACAGGGCCGAGCCATAAGCCGGAAATCGCCCAGCGGCGATCCGATCGAGGGACGCCCGTCGCAACGAGGGAGACCCGGCCACCAGGAGCATCTCCTCCGGCGCGAACATCACGACGCGGAGAGCGCCACTGAGCGATGCCGCGCGGCGCGGGACGCCGTTCACGCGAATGCGCTTGCGTGACCCGCCGGACGCCTGCGCGCTGCCGGGCCGCACAAGCGTGAGGTCGAGCTCGTCCGTTCCGACGACGCCTTCAATCCGGGTGACATCGGCACCCCAGCGAATCAGCTCCACATCGGTGCTGGTCCGATGAGAATGGCCCCAGGCCAGCAGGACGATCGCCTCGAGCAAGCTCGTCTTGCCCGCCGCGTTGGGTCCCCACACAAGCTGCGGGCCGCCGCCGAACCGGGCGCTGAGGTCCGCGTATCCGCGCAGGTCGGTCAGTCGGACGGACGAGAGCGTGACGGCCTCTAGGAGGTCGTGCGGACCGGCATGACCACGTGGACGTAGTGGTCGTCGCCGATTGGCTTGAAGACGCCCGGCGCCAACGGTCCCTGGAGCTCGAGGGCGAACTGCTCGGCTGTGACGTTAGTCAGGACATCGGCGAGATACTTGGCATTGAAGGCGATCGTCGTTCCGTCTCCCTCGACACTGGCCTCGACCTGGCCGACGTGGTCGCCGATCTCCGCGTTGGCACTGACGGTGATCCCGGGTTCCCCGTCGCCCCCGATCTGGAGCTTCACGATGTTGGCCGATTCGTGGGCGATGAGCGCTGCGGGGCGAACCGCCCGGAGGAGCTCCTCCCGGTCCAGGACCGCTCGCGTCGTGTGGGCCTGGGGCATGACGGATTCGTAATTGGGGAACTGCCCGTCGATCAGACGACTTACCAGGTCCACGCCCTCGAGGTGGAACAGGATCTGGTTGCGCGCCTGGGCCAGCACGATTTCGACCGGCGCGTCGCTGTCCGCAAGGACGCGCATGAGCTCCGTCAGGGCACGAGCCGGTACAACGACACTCGTCTCGGCCACGGGATCGAGAACCGGGATCGTCTTGACGGCGATCCGGTAGTTGTCGGCCGCAGCAAGCGTGACCTTGTCGCCTTCGAACCGGCACAGGACGCCGGTCAGAATCGGCCGTGCCTCATCGCTGGCGGCGGCAAACGCAACCTCCTCGAGGGCGCGCTTCAGGATGTTCTGGGCGATCCGCGTGGTCGGCCGCTCGCCGGTGGTCTGGATGGCCGGGAATTCCTCGGCGTCAATGCCCTTGAGATGGGATTCGAAACGTCCGCACCGAAGATCGAGGGTCTCGCCCGCACCGAGCTCAAGGTCGATCCGGTCACCGCCCTGGAGCGAGTTCACGAGATCCGTGAGGAGCTTGGCGGGAACGGTCGTGGCGCCATCCGACTCGATCTTCCCGGGTACCCAGTAGGTGATTCCGATCTCGAGGTTCGTGGCGGTCAACTTGAGGCCGGCGTCCTCGGTCCGGAGCAGGACATTGGCAAGGACGGGCAACGTGCTTCGAGTCGACACGGCGCGGCTGACCACGGACAGGCCGCGTGCCAGGTTCTCCTGCATGACCGAAAGCTTCACGTCGGGTTCACTCCAGACGAAACGGGCGTTGATCGAGATCTACCGGTAGATGGTAGCGGTCGGTTGGTCCGAGCGGGCGGCCGCAACCCTTCAGGCCCGACGGTTCTGATCGGTGACACCCGCGGGTCAGGGGATGTTCGCGCCACCGCCAGGCCGCTCGGACTAGATGTGTATCTTCCTTCATTCCAGAGATACCGTCACCGTCATCATCATGGTGTGGACGGCGTGGATGCCTGCGCTCAGCCACGCTCAAATGGTCGGTGTACCACCGAGCGAGGGGCGTTGATCGGCCCCCCGTTTCGGTGCTCTCTCCCGGGATGATCCGGTATGGATGGTGGACAACCCACCTGGACGTCGATTGATTGTCCCGCCCCGCCCACGGCCCGGCGGTCGTTGTCACCGCCTACGAGCGCAGTGTTCAACTGGGAGCCGGGGGGTTATCCACGGCCCTGGTGTGATCGTCCACAATCGGGCGGGCCCCAGGTGCGCGAACGCAGGCGGGCGATCGATGGAATGCGAGTTCCAGCCGGGCACGACGACGCTCCGTTCAAACGCGATGTGATACCCGGTTGCCGCGGAGCGAGCCCGCCGAAGCAGGCAGGCCGTCAATCGGCGTAGATGAGCTCCCGAACGGCCGAGATCTCGCGGCGCAACTCGTCATTGGCGCTCGTCTCGCGAGTGATCTTGTCGCAGGCGTGCAGGACGGTCGAGTGGTCCCGTCCGCCAAGTTCGGCCCCGATGCGCAGCAGGGAGACGTCGGTCTCGGCCCGCATCAGGAACATCGCGATCTGACGGGGCATGACGATCGCCTTGTCGCGCTTCTGGCCCTTCAGGGCATCAAGACCGACACCGTAGTAGTCGGACACGGCCTTGACGATGCGCTCGGGCGTGATCTGGCGCTTCTTCGGGTTGTACAGGACGTTCGACAGAACCGCCTGGGCAAGCTCGATGGAGATCGGCGTGGCACCCATCGATGCGTAGGCCACGATCCGATTGAGCGCGCCCTCGAGTTCCCGGATGTTGCTGACGACCTTGCGGGCAATGAATTCGATCACGTCGGAGGTGATCGGGACCGCGCCCTCCTCGGCCTTGGCGCGGAGGATCGCGATCCGGGTTTCGAGGTCGGGGGCAGTGAGGTCTGCGATCAGGCCCCACTCGAACCGGCTTCTCAGGCGCTCCTCGAGCGTGAGGATCCCCTTGGGCGGCCGATCGGAGCTCAGCACGATCTGCTTGCCGTCCTCGTGGATCGTGTTGAACGTATGGAAGAACTCTTCCTGCGTCCGCTCCTTGTCCGCGATGAACTGGATATCATCGATGAGCAGGAGGTCGATCCGACGGTAGCGGGCCCGGAACTCATCGATCTTGCCCTGCTGGATCGACGTGATGAACTCGTTGGTGAATTTCTCCGAGGTCGCGTACACGACGCGCTTTCGCGGGAACTTCGCCATCACCTGGTTGCCGATGGCATGCATCAGGTGAGTCTTGCCAAGCCCGACCCCGCCGTACAGGAAGAGCGGGTTGTAGGCGTGTCCGGGGCGCTCGGCGACTGACAGGCTTGCGGCGTGCGCGAGGCGATTGGCCGACCCGACGATGAAATTGGCGAAGGTATAGCGGGCGTTCAGGTTGGTCGATCCGCCGTCGCCGCCGACGCGCGTGGCTTCAACCCGAACGTGCTGGGAGCTCGGCGTGGCCACGGGCCGCTCGGCCGGGAGGTCTGCCGCGACGGCCTCGCTTTCCGCCGCCGCTTCAGGGGTGGTGCCGACCACGAACTCCACCTGGACGCTGTAGCCGACGATCCGCGCCAGCGTCTGGGAAATCAGGGACCGATACCGGCTCTCCAGCCAATCCTTGGCGAAGCCGTTTGGTACCGCGATCCGGAAACGGTTGTCGTCCACGTCGACGAGCGTGGTCTCACGGAGCCACGTTTCGAAGTTCGCGGGCGAGAGCGACACCTGAAGCTCTCCGAGGGCGGCGCGCCAGACCTGCTTC
>JAYWFP010000036.1:0-2621 GCA_043778745.1 Chloroflexota bacterium | reverse complement strand
CGCCACACCGATGTCGTCGTCGTGACGGAGGGCGACGCCCGGCAGCTCGTTGACGAGGTGATCGTCCCGGCCCTGGAACTCAGGCTCGGCGAACTCGCGGCAGGTGCCGCGGCTCCCGGCCTGCACGCCGTCGTGGGAGTGGACGGCGAATACGGCCGCCACTACAGCTTCCTGAAGGCCGTGGCCGCGCTCTGGCATGTCGCCATCGATCCCGCCGTGCGCGCAACCTTCAAGATCGATCTCGATCAGGTGTTCCCGCAGGGGGCCCTGATGGAGGAGACCGGCCGGACCGCGTTCGGCCTCCTTGCAACCCCGCTGTGGGGTGCCACCGCTCGCGACGCGGAAGGCCGCGAGATCGAGCTTGGCATGTTGGCCGGAGCGCTCGTCAACGAACGTGACATCGGGCGCGGCCTGTTCACCCCGGACGTGGTTCTCCCGAATCGACCGCCCACCCTCGACGAATACGTCTTCTACAGCCCCCTTCCGCAGGCCATCTCCACGCGCGCGGAGATGATGGAACGCTACGACGGACCGGCCCTCGACGGTGTCGGGCATGCGCTCGAGCGCATCCATGTGACCGGCGGCACGAACGGTATTCGGGTCGACGCCCTCCGTCGCCATCGACCGTTCACCCCGACGTTCGTCGGTCGTGCGGAAGATCAGGCGTACATCCTGTCGACCCTGGGCCAGCCAGGGCCACGGCTGGCTTACGCGCACGCGGCGGGCCTGATCATGCGCCATGACAAGGAGGCATTCGCCGGCGAGGCACTCGCGGCCGGCCATGTCGGCAAGCTCATCGGAGACGACATTCGTATCCTCGTGTTCTCCGCCTACGCCGTTGCGGCGGCCGGAGATGGCCTGGACGGCGCGCTTGATCGCGCCGCCATCCGTCGACTCCTGGATCCGTTCACCGGCGGCTTTGTGTCCGCCATCCCCCAGACCGTCGTGCTCCTGCGTCTGGCCCTGCGGACGATCCGCATGTTCGCTGCCGGCGACGTGGAGCAGGCGCATGAATACGCCGTCGTTGGTGCCCGCCGTCTGGACAAGGCGCTCGAGGTGTTCGGGGATGCCGAGGAGGTCGCCCGCCGCGTCGAGGCGGAACGGACGGCCTGGGGCGACTACTACGACGCGCTGGATACGCTCGAAGCCGGGATCGCCGCGAACGATGAGCGCGCCCTGGAGCTGCGCGCGCAAGCAGTCGGGATCATCGATGCCTGTCGGATCAGGCCGGGAACGGCTCCAGGGCCAACTGCGCCGTCACGGTAGAGGCTCCGCTCCCATAGGCGGCCATGCGCCCCAGGCCGCGACTTTCGGGGCGCTGAACACGGGTAGAATTCGGAGCCCATGGCGACCCTGCGGCCGTTCCGCGCCCTCCGGCCGCAGCCCGATCAGGCCGCGGCGGTCGCGGCCGTGCCGTACGACGTTGTTAACACGGCCGAGGCGCGGGACCTCGCCGCGGACAACCCGCTCAGCTTCCTTCGTGTCTCCCGGCCCGAACTCGAGCTGCCGGCCGACACGGATCCCTACGCCGAAGCGGTCTATGCGGCTGCGGCGGCCAACTTCGCCCGGTTGCGCGACGGCGCACCCCTCGTCGAGGAGGCGACTCGGAGCCTGTACGTCTATCGGCTTCGCATGGGAATGCACGAGCAGACCGGCGTTGCTGCCTGCTTCTCGGTGGACGAATACGAACGCGACGTGATCCGCAAGCACGAGCGGACGCGCAAGGACAAGGAGGACGACCGAACCCGGCACATCCTCACCCTGCGCGCCCAGACCGGGCCGGTGCTTCTCACCTACCCGGCCGCCGGAGAGGTCGGCGAGATCGTCACCCGCGCCGTCGATGCGCCGCCGCTGTTCGACTTCACGGCACCGGATGGGATTACCCACTCGGTGTGGCTCGTGGGCCACGCGGATCGCGACGCGCTCATCGATGCGTTCGAGCGGATCCCGCTCCTATACATCGCCGATGGCCACCACCGGGCAGCAAGCGCCATGCGGGCGCGCCAGGCGCTCGCGGGGACGGCGGCGTCGGCGAAGAATTCGGATGCAGACGCCGCGGCCGCAGCGCCGGGCACCGACTCAGCCGGCCAATCTGCCGCCGAGGCCGAGGCCGACTCCTTCCTCGCCGTGGCATTCCCCCATGATCAGATGCAGGTCCTCCCATACCACCGTGCCGTGAAGGATTTGGCCGGGCAAACGCCCAGCGCCTTCCTCGAGGCGCTTTCCGGGCAGATGGACGTCAGCCCCGGAACCGAGACCCCGGCGGGGAAGGGCGAGGTCTCGATGTACCTCGACCGCCGGTGGCACACGCTCCGCCTGGCGCCGGCCTCGAGCGACGCTCGAGGCGGATCGGCTGGACGTCTCACTGCTCCACACCCAGATCCTGGAGCCGTTGCTCGGGATCGGGGACCCGCGGACGGACAAGCGGATCGATTTCGTCGGCGGGATTCGCGGCCCCCAGGCCCTCGCCGCGCTCGTCGACAGTGGCGCCGCCGCCGTGGCGTTCGCTATGCACCCGGTCAGCGTCGAGGACCTGATGCGGATCGCGGATGCCGGCGGGATCATGCCGCCCAAGTCCACCTGGTTCGAACCAAAGCTCCGGGACGGACTCCTCAGCCACC
>JAYWFP010000035.1:0-2626 GCA_043778745.1 Chloroflexota bacterium | reverse complement strand
ACGGCGGCGCCCTGCTGGCCGAAGGTCTTGGACAGCAGCATCCCCGACACGGAGAGCGTCTCCTCGGTCACGGCGGAGAGTTCGGCCAGCGACTTCTGGGTCTCGCCGCTCACCTCACGGCGAACCTTGCCCACCCGATAGGTCAGGTACATGAAGAACGGCAGCATGCCCAGCGACAGCGCCGTGAGGCGCCAGTCGATGATGACCATCGCGATGACCGTGCTGATCGCCACGGCGAGGTTGGCCGTGACTGACGACGCGGTGTCCGTGACCACGCTCTGAACGCCACCGACATCGTTGGCGAGGCGGCTCTGGATCTCGCCCGTCTTGGTCTCGGTGAAGAAGCGCAGCGGCATGCGCTGGAGGTGCGAATACAAGGCGGCCCGAAGATCCTGCATGACGTTCTGGCCGATGACGTTGTTGAGATAGCTCTGACCGAGGCCGATGAGGCCAGAGATGATCGGCATGGCGATCATCAGACCGACGTACAGGTTGAGCCGCCCGAAATCGAGATTCGGGATGGCATCGTCGATCAGGAGCTTCAGCAGGATCGGGTTGATGATCCCGAGTCCGCTCGTGAGCAGGATGGCGATCGTGACGACCCCGACCTGCACTCGGTAGGGCCGGAAGAACGCGACGATGCGACGGATCGTGTGGGCGCGACGCTCACGCGGAACGGGCACGTACTCTGGGCCCGAACCACCACCGTGGAATCCGCCGCGGAAGGTCATGGGATCAGGGACCGGGTATGGCCCCGAGGTCCAGGTTCGGGACCCAGGGGACGGAAGGCGAGGTCTACCACGCCGTCAGCGTGTTGGCCTCCGTGATGCCCTGCGCCTCGAGCCAGCGTTCCGCATCGATGGCCGCGCGGCAACCGTCGCCGGCCGCCGTCACCGCCTGGCGGTATCGATGGTCATGGACGTCGCCAGCGATGAAGACACCCTCGATCTTCGAGTTCGTCTCGTCGTGGACAACCAGGTAGCCCTTGGCATCGACCTCGAGGACGTCGGCGAACGCCTCCGTGTTCGGCCTGTGTCCGATCGCGATGAACAGCCCCTGGACCGGGAGGTTCCGCGCCTCGCCGGTCACGGTGTCCCGGAGGGCAAGCGCTTCGACCTTCGATTCGCCGAGGACCTCGTCGATGCCGGTGTTCGTGTGGATTTCGATCTTCGGATTGGCGAGCGCTCGGTCGACCATGATCCGGCTGGCTCGGAACTCGTCGCGCCGGTGGAGCATGTGGACCTTGGTCGCGAACCGCGTCAGGTAGTTCGCCTCCTCGAAGGCGGTATCGCCTCCACCGACCACGGCGATCTCGCGGTCCTTGAAGAAGAATCCGTCGCACGTCGCGCAGGCGGATACCCCGCGACCCCGGAGCCGCGTCTCGCTCTCCAGCCCAAGCCACATGGCCGATGCGCCGGTGGCGACGATGACCGACTGGGCCCGGTACTCGACACCCCGTGCCCAGAGCCGGAATGGGCGGCTCGAGAAGTCGACCCGCTCGACATCCACGTCAACGATGTGCGTCCCGAATCGCTCGGCCTGCGCCCGGAAGGCAGCCATGAGCTCGGGGCCCTGGATGCCATCCGGAAAGCCGGGGTAGTTCTCGACGTCGCTGGTTAGCATCAGCTGGCCACCGGCCGCGGAACCGGCAATCACGATCGGTTCGAGGTTCGCCCGTGCGGCATAGATGGCCGCGGTCAGGCCTGCGGGACCGGACCCGACGATGACGACCTTGGCCTCCGTTCGTCCCGGTCGATCCGAGATCGAGATCGGGGCGCCGGCTGCCGAAACCGGGGCATCGGGAGCGAAGGCGATGGAGAGCCCCCCGAACGGGGAGGATGCGTTCGAATCTGTCATTTGCAAAATCGTAGCACGCTTCTCGATACTCCAGGGGGGTATGCGGCTTGCAGGATCGGCGAACGCCGGGCGTAGGGCCACCCGCCGGACCCGCTCATGGGAAGAATTCTCTCATCGTATTGGCGGAACAGCTCTTGGCGAGGCAGGGCAGCCCCCACAGCTCCTGGATCGTCCGCAGCAGGGAGTAGTGGGTGTGGGGCGTGGGGGAGCTGAAGACGATCTTGCCCTTCGGACTGATGAAGATCGTGGCGACCTTGCCCCCGCCCCCGAGGATCGAGGTCGATCCCTCGTCCCAGGTGATGATGATCAGGCCGTCGGCCTTGAACGCGGGTGAGTCGAGGATCGTCGGCAGGAATCCCCTGAGCCAGTCATCCCCGCGCCTGATCCCGCAGTCGTGCATCGAGATGCACAGGTTGGGCACGATCATCCAGTAGTTGGCGACGGCCGGATTGAAGTGGGCGAAGTCGGTGATCTTGGCGCAGCGGGCCGGATCCCCCGAGATCTGGGTGAAGCTGATTGCGGGGTTGTGCTTCCGCGTATACGTGCCCGAGCCATCAGCGCCGCCCGACGACGATGCGCCAGTGAAGCAGCCCAGCGGATAGTTCTGGGCGGCGACCCGCCAGTCGCGTCCCGAGGCCTCGATCTGGTCGGCCAGATTCGCGGCCGTTAGGTCGTGATTGTCGTTGTCGGAGACGCCGAGGGTGGAGCCCGCGAACATGGCCAGATAGTTCGGCTGGGATGGCTTGGCAACCGCCGTGTAGTTCGTGGC
>JAYWFP010000034.1:0-2629 GCA_043778745.1 Chloroflexota bacterium | reverse complement strand
CCGGTCGCCGCAAGGTCGTCCAGGCCAACATGGAATCGCTCCGCCGGGCGCGGGGTCTGCTCGACGAGTACGAGGCACTCTGGCGCGGCCGGATTGATCGGATTGAAGACCTCATCAGCGAGAACAAGGAGATCGACACGTGACCGTCACCGCCGTCCACAAGGATGCCGCCGCCCTGACCATGACCCTGACCGCCGAGTTCGACGCTTCGCCGGAGCGTGTCTGGGACCTGTGGGCCGACCCTCGCAAGCTCGAGCGCTGGTGGGGACCGCCCACCTACCCTGCCACGTTCACGTCCCACGATCTGACACCCGGCAGCTACGTCGAGTACCACATGACGGGGCCGACCGGTGACCAGCCCCGTGGCTACTGGAACGTTCTGGAAGCCGATCCGCCCCGGCGACTGGTTTTCAAATCCGGACTGGCGAACCCGGATGGAACGCCGCACGAGGAACTCCCTGCCAACGTTGGCAGCGTGACGCTCGAGCCGATCGCCGGAGGCCGCACCCGGATGTCAATCGAAAGTCGTTATCCGAGCATCGACGCCATGGCACAGTTCCTCGCGATGGGCATGGAAGAGGGCCTCACCGGTGCCGTCGGCCAGATCGACGCCATCCTGGCTCAAAGAGTCGCAGCGTGACCGCCATGACCAAACCGATGACGACGACCCTGGATGTCCCGGGGGCCGTCCTCACGTACGACGTTCGCGTGGCGGTATCTGGTGACAAGCCCGCCGGTGCCCCGGCGCTCCTCATGATCGGCTCGCCGATGGGCGCGAGCGGCTTCGGAACGCTCGCCGGCCACTTCACCGATCGAACCGTGGTCACGTACGACCCTCGCGGCGTCGAGCGCAGCCCGAAGGCCGACCCGCTGAGCCCGTCGACACCCGAGGAGCATGCCGACGACCTCAGTCGCGTGATCGCTGCCCTGGGCGCGGGCCTAGTCGACCTCTTCGCGAGCAGCGGCGGCGCGGTGAACGCCCTGGCGCTCGTGGCCAAGCACCCGGACCAGGTTCGGACCCTCGTCGCCCACGAGCCGCCACTCGCCGCGATCCTTCCCGACCGCGAGTTCGCACTCGCGGCATGCCGTGCGATCGAGGACGCGTACCAGCGGGACGGCTTCGGCCCTGGCATGGCGCGCTTCATCGCCATCGTGAGCCACAAGGGCCTCATCGACGCGGCCTTCGTCGACGCGCCGGCTCCCAATCCGGCGATGTTCGGACTGCCGACGGAGGACGACGGTAATCGAACGGACCCGCTCCTCGGCCACAACATGCTGTCGTCGACGTCCTACGAACCCGACTTCGAAGCCCTGCGCGTAGCCTCCACCCGGATCGTGTTCGGCGTTGGTGCCGAATCGGACGGAGAGCTGGCGCATCGTGGAGGCGAGGCCGCCGCCACGCGCCTCGGTACGACCCCCGTCGTCTTTCCGAGCGGTCACAGCGGCTTCCTCGGCAATGAATACGGTCAGCCCGGGGATCCGGATGGCTTCGCCACGACCTTGCGCGAGGTCCTCGGAGCCTGACCGTCCTGCTCGGGCCCTGCCTACGGGGCCCTGCCTACGGGGCGCTGCCTACGGGGCGCTGCCTACATGCCCTGGCCTTCGACGACCCGTCGGCCGAAGGCGAGCGTCAGGCGCATGCGGCCCGATTGTAGCGCTGGCGGCGCTGGTCGAGGTCGCCGTTTCCCCGAGGGACCGGCGTATCCTCAGGGCGTCGCCCAGGTGCCACTTGTCATCGAGGAACCAAGCCGCGTGAGCGCAGAAACGGAACAGCCCAGCCGGCTCATCCACATCCTGGGGAGCCGGGGCGATCCGACCGGACACGCTTCGGGGATCGTGCTTCAGCATCGCGAGACGCTGGTCTACACGCTCGGCAAGGCCGCTGCCCTCGAGCACCTGGTGATGTGCCAGTACCTCTACGCCGTGTTCTCGATGAAGGACCGCGAGGACGAGGGCCTGCCGGCGCCACAGCTCGCGGCGGTTCGCCGATGGCGCACGGAACTCATCCACATCGCCCAGCAGGAGATGCTCCATCTTGCGCTGGTCCAGAACCTCCTCACGGCCGTGGGCGCCGCTCCGTACCTCGGACGCCCGAACTTTCCGCTCCCCCGGCACGCCTATCCCGCGGGAATCCAGATGTCGATGCTCCCGTTCGGCGAGACCTCGCTCCGTCACTTCGCGTTTCTCGAGCGTCCGGAGGGCGTCGAGGTCGCGGATGCGGAGATGTTTGCCGCGCTTGAAAAAGCCACTCCCCTGCCCGCCGCCCATGAGGACGATATCGGGCCGCAGATGCAGGACTTCGCCACCATCGGACATATGTACCGGGCCATCGAGGACGGCCTCGGGTATCTGGCGGAGCGGCTGGGTGAGAAGGCGTTGTTCCTCGGACCCGCAGCGGCCCAGGCGACCGGCGAGCACTTCCGCTGGGACGAACTCGTCCCGGTGACCGATCTCGCCTCTGCGAGGCGTGCCATCGACACCATCATCGAGCAGGGCGAGGGCGCCCGTGGCGACTGGCACGACGCCCACTTCGGACGCCTCGTGACCATCCTGGACGAGTACGTGGCCATGCGCGCCGAGGACCCGGGCTTTGAGCCGGCCCGGCCGGTGCTCATGGCCTGTGTGCGCA
>JAYWFP010000033.1:0-6358 GCA_043778745.1 Chloroflexota bacterium | reverse complement strand
CCGTGAAGATGATTCGCGCGTCGGCGTACTTGTCGGGCGAATCGCTCCACACGTAGAAGTCACGCGCGGAACTGCCCGGCTTCGCGCGCCGGGCCTTCTGGAACCACGCGTTCTGGTCCGAGGTGTGATTGCACACCAGCTCGGTGATGACCCGCAGGCCGCGGTCATGGGCCTCGCGAATGAACGCCTTGACGTCGCGCAGCGTGCCGTAGCTCGGATGGACCCCCGTGAAGTCGGCGATGTCGTAGCCGTCGTCACGGAGGGGCGAGGGATAGAACGGCAGGATCCAGATTGCGGTCACGCCGAAATCCCGGATGTAGTCGAGCTTCTCGGTCAGGCCTCGGAAGTCCCCGACCCCGTCGCCGTTGCTGTCCCGGTAGGCGCGGACCGGCACCTCGTAGATGATGGCGTCCTTGTACCAGAGAGCCTCCGACGCCAGAGGCCTGTTTCCTGTCGCTCGTTTGGTCGACTCAGCCGGTCTTAGTTCCGCCGGGACCTGCCCGGGCACGCCGCGTTTCCTTGCACGCCCAGTGCGCTTGCTGGGCGCGACGGAGCCCTTTCGTTCCTGTGCGGTTTTCTTGTGTGGTGCCATCAACCTGATCCTCGGACGTGGAGGACCCTGGCCGGAAGGATCGCCGGGTCGATCTCGATCTCGATGTCGGCGCCCACCCAGGTCTCGAAGCCACCCTCGATCAGATCCTCGACGATCACCTTGCCTGATCCGTCGAGGCCGAGGGCTGCCTGGTCGAGGTGGAGCGTGCCGTTCCGTACCTCGTTCGGAGCGAGACTCACAATCGTCAGCACGCAATCGGAACCGTCGGCAGTCTGCTTCGAGTAGGCGATCAGCTGCTCGTCGTCGATGGCGTGAACCGTCAGCCCGGTGTTGGATTGAAGGGCCGGGTGCTCGCGACGGATTCGGTTCATACGCCGGATGAGCGGGGCGATGGTCGTCGGGCTGTCCAGGTCCCACGTCCGCTGCTCGTACTTCTCCGAGTTCAGGTACTCCTCGCTGCCCGGCTCGCGCGGCGTGTTCTCGCCGAGCTCGTAGGCGGGTCCGTAAATCCCGATGTTCGACGACGAGGTCGCGGCGAGGACGTAGCGCGCCTGGAACATGGATCGGCCGCCCTCCTGGAGCGTGCCGTGAAGAATATCCGGCGTGTTCGGCCAGAAGTTCGGCCCGAAGAAATCGGAGATGGGCGGCCGGGAGAGCTCGGTGAAGTAGCGGGCCAGTTCGTCCTTCTTCGTCCGCCACGTGAAATACGTGTAGGACTGGGTGAATCCCACCTTGGCAAGTCGGTTCATGACCCGCGGGCGGGTGAACGCCTCGGCCAGGAAGAGGACCTCGGGATGGTCCGCCTTGATCCGCGCGATCGCCCATTCCCAGAACGGGAACGCCTTGGTGTGCGGGTTGTCCACCCGGAAGACATGCACGCCCTGGGCGATCCAGTAGCGGAACACGCCCTCGAGCGCCGCCCACAGTCCGGGCCAGTCGTCGGATTCGAAATCGAACGGATAGATGTCCTGGTATTTCTTCGGCGGGTTCTCCGCGTACTGGACGGTGCCGTCCGGCCGCTGGCGGAACCAGGTCGGGTGCTCGCGGACCCAGGGGTGGTCGGGCGATGCCTGGAACGCGATATCGAGCGCGATGGCCACGCCCCGGGCCTCGGCAGTGGAGACCAGCGCCCGGAAGTCGTCGAGCGTGCCCAGCGCGGGGTGGATCGACTCGTGGCCGCCATCGGCGGACCCGATCGCCCAGGGGACTCCGAGATCCGTAGGCTTTGCTTCTGTGGCGTTATTTGGGCCCTTGCGAAACGTCAGGCCGATCGGGTGGATCGGCGGCAGGTAGAGCACGTCGAACCCGAGATCGATGATGTAGGGCAGGCGGGCGATGACGTCGCGGAATGTGCCGTGCACCGTCGAGTCCGGCGACGCGGAACGAGGGAACAACTCGTACCACGTGCTGAACCTCGCAAGGGGCGGCTCGACGGTGATCTTGAGCGCCGGCTTGTTGACCGTCTCGTGCGCGCGATCGACATACGTGCCCACCAACGCATCCAGGGAATCGTCGAGGGCCCGACCGGCCGGGTCCCCGGCTTTGCGCTCCGCTCGAAGTTCCGCGGCCCAGGACTCGAGGCTCCGGGCATCGTCCGCGGCGCCGAGCGCCCGGGCCCGTGTCGTTGCCCCGTCGATCAGCCCGACGCCGATGAGGAGGTCCACGCGGACATCCTGTCCGGCGTCGAGCCGCTTCTGCAGGTCGCGTCGCCACGTCGCCCACGCGTCCGTCCACGCAGCAACCGTGTAGGCATGGCGCCCGAGCGCCTCGACCCGGAACTCGGCTCGCCATCGATCGTTGCCGAGCTCGTCCATCGGGATCTCGGTCCATGCGTTCGCGCCGGGCGCGCGGTGCCGGAGCCGGACCGAGACGATGTCATGGCCGTCGGCAAACGCGTCGGCCTCGACCACGACCACGTCGCCGAGGACCCGCTTCACCGGGAATCGGCCGCCATCCACGGCCGGCGAGATCGCCTCGATGATGGCGCGGCGGCGCCCGTCATCGGGCAGTCCAGCCATGGATGGGGTCGTGCCCGGGGCAGCAGCGTTCGCGCGCATCTGATCGAGAATAGGACCTCCCTGGCTCGCTCGTCGGGGTGCAGACCGACCGCGGTGTGGCGGGTCCGCTGCTCTCCTGACCCTAGGCCACGGTCGGACGGAGTGTCAAACGCCCCGCGGACGGTGATCCCCAGCACCGGTCGCCCTCCGATCGGTCTGCTACGCTCGCGACGGGGTTGCGACTAGCCTTGGCCGATTAGGCCCTGACAAAGATTCCGTGCGACCCGGGGGAGCATTGATGAATCGAGCTCGGGTCCTGACGCTGGCCTTGATTGCTCTCATGCTGTCGACGGGTGCCGCCCAGGCCGCCATTCCAGCCAGCAGTGCCGCGATTCCGTCTCTGCTTTCGACGCGGGTCGGGACGTTCGAAATGCGAAGTCTGCCCAGGTTCGACAGTGCGGGGATCCGCCCGCCCGGCCCGGCTGCGGTGTTGCCCCTCAGGTCGTATTCGCTTGCCGTCAGGTCAGACCATGGGACCTTTTCCAGCGTGCGGCCGGCGCTGGTACGTCAACCGGAGGTTCGTGACCTGGCCCTGTCGTCCCCGGGCCAGCCGGGATTCGAAGGTCTCACCTTGGCCGATGACGTTGCCGCCGGCTTTGGGGCCGAACCTCCGGACCCGTGGGTGGCGGTCGGTCCCAGCGACGTCGTCCAGACGGTCAACAGCCTCGTCAGGGTCAGCGACCGAGCGGGCAATCCGCGCACGACCGTGACTGCCGACACATTCTTCAACGTGCCTGTTACGCGGCGCGGCGCGTCTGATCCGCGCGTCGTCTTCGACGCTCTCCACCAGCGGTGGGTGGGTGTCTACGCGAGTTGGGATTGCCAGAATGGGTACCTTCATCTCGTAGTGTCCGCAACAGCCGATCCGATGGGCGTGTGGGTTGGCTGGTACTTCACGTACCCAGGAAGTTTTCCGGACTACCCGGGAATGGGGCTTTCTACCGACAAGATCGCTCTATCAGCGAATGAATTCTCCATAAGTACGGGTCCAGGGTGCCTCCCAACGTCCCCATACATGGGTTCGAGCATCACCGTCGTTGACTGGGCGTCAATCGATGGGACGAGTCTTACCGCCGGGTACTTCGCCGCGAGCACGGCCTATTGGACCTGGCGGCCGGCCCGAAACCTGTCGGCGCACGCGGCGATCTACCTCGTTGCCGAAGGCGCATCGGGCAACATCATCTACGCCACCTTGAGCGGAACAATTGCTCAGGCGAACCTCGGGCTGCAGGCGATTGACCTGACGAGCTCTCTGGGGCTCACGCCGTTTGGGAATACACCGCCGCCGGCACCACGTCAGCCAGGTTCGCCCCCAACGATCGCTGACGCCGTCGATGAACGACCGACGGACGCCCTTTGGCAGAACGGCTCGCTTTGGTTCGTCTCGACCATCGGCTGTGTGCCGCTTGGCGACTCAATCGTTCGCGACTGTGTCCGTGTGAACGAGATTACGACCTCGCCAAGCCCGGCCGCTCGCCAGGATATGTTCATCGGCTTCAACGGCTACGACGCGTTCATGGGTGGGATCGGACTGGCCGCCAACGGGAATGCATTCTTCGTGTACAGCGCCTCGTCGCCGACGTCATATGTCTCGACATGGGCGAACAGCCACGAATCTGGCGATGCGCTGAACTCGGTTCAGGCCACATCTCTTGTACGAGGCGGAACTGGGGCGTACTCCGGGACCCGCTGGGGGGACTACGTCGGTGTGGCCCAGGATCCCCTCTGTCCGGGTTCGGTATGGCAGGCAGACGAGGTACCGGTCGTCTCCGGAGGTTGGTCCACGTGGGTATCCGGGCTGTCATCGGCGTCGCCTGCCGCGCCCTGCGCGCCGTCAGGCGCGATCGCCACGGCGCGCGACGCATCAGCCCTCGTGTGGTGGTCAGCCCCGAGCTTTGACGGCGGCAGTCCTGTCACCGGCTATACCGTCACGAGTGCGCCCGCAGGCAGTTCATGCGCCACAGCTGGAACGCTTGCGTGCAGCGTTTCGGGCCTTGCCAACGGTACGTCCTACACGTTCACGGTCAGGGCGGTCAACAGCGCGGGATCGAGTCCGCCATCGATCCAATCGAACGTCGTGATGCCAATGCCTCGCGTCACACGGCTGTCGGGTTCCGACCGCTTCGCGACGGCTGCGGCGGTCAGTGCCGCGACGTTCGGCCCGGGTGTCGATGTCGCCTACATCGCCTACGCCTTCAACTTCCCCGACGCCCTGGCCGGTGCCGCGGCCGCCGGGACGATCAAGGGACCGGTCCTGCTCGCCGATTCCGCCCTGCCGCTCAACGCCTCGACGATTGACGAGCTCATCCGGCTGGTGCCCAAGCGGATCATCGTCCTGGGTGGCCCGGGCGTCATCGGGGATGGGGTCAAGAACGCCCTCGGTGCGTACGCTTATCCCGGTGCGGGTTGATTGTCAGGAAGAAGGAGTCGTCTCGGATCGGGAGTCGATCCACGTCAACCAGCTGGTCGCGTCACCCGGCACGCTCCGTTCCGGAATCGAGTCCGTCCCGTGGCACGGTCCATTCCGTAGCGCGCATCATCCGGGGCGTCCCCGGAGCACGACGATGGACTCGCCGGCGACATCAATGACCGCTCCGGCCCGGATCCGCCGGCCATGTATCGGGAACGGCGGCTCGGCCGCGGTGTCGAGTGACAACTGCCAGGCGGGAGCCGACGTCCCGTTCGGGACCGTGAACCCACGCTTCTCGCCCGATGGGTTGATCGCGAGGAAGAAGGAATCGTCGGCGATCGGCAAACCATCGACATCGACGAGGCCGTCGCCCGAAATGAACACGCCAATGCCCTGGTCGAGGGGGTCGTGCCAGTGCTCGTCACCCATCTGCTCGCCGTCTGGCGCAAACCACTCGATCTCGTGCGTCGCTTCTCCGTGGATGGGGCGGTTCTGGAACCAGCGCCGTCGGCGGAACGCCGGGTGGTGCCGGCGGAAGGCAATCAGTTTGCGGACGAAGTCCAGCAGGTCGAGGTCGGCATGTTCCCAGTCGAACCAGGACACCTCGTTGTCCTGGGCATACCCGTTGTTGTTGCCGCGCTGGGTCCTGCCGATCTCGTCGCCGCCGAGCAGCATCGGGACGCCCTGGGACAGGAACAGTGTTGCCAGGAGGTTGCGCCGGTGGCGGACCCGCTCGGCCAGGATCCGGGGGTCGTCGGTCGGGCCCTCGATGCCGTGGTTTCGTGATCGGTTGTGGCGCTCGCCATCCCGGTTGTTCTCGCCGTTGGCCTCGTTGTGCTTGTCCTCGTACGCCACGAGGTCGGCCAGGGTGAACCCGTCGTGGGCAGTCACGAAGTTGACGCTCGCATGGGGACGGCGGCCGTTCGAGGCGTACAGGTCCGAGCTGCCGGTCAGGCGAAAGCCGAAGTCCGCGAGGGGCTCTGGCGTTCCACGCCAGAAGTCCCGAATCGTGTCCCGATAGCGGCCGTTCCACTCGGACCAGGTGGGCGGGAAATTTCCGACCTGATAGCCGCCCTCACCGACATCCCAGGGCTCCGCGATCAGCTTGACCTCGTTGATCATCGGGTCCTGATGAATGAGATCGAAGAACGCCGACAGCCGGTCCACATCGTGAAGTTCGCGCGCTAGGGCGGCCGCGAGGTCGAACCGGAAGCCGTCCACGTGCATATCGCGGATCCAGTATCGGAGGCTGTCCATGATCAGCTGCAGGCTGTGCGGGTGCCGGACATTGAGTGTGTTTCCGGTGCCCGTGTAATCCATGTAGCGCCGTCGATCATC
>JAYWFP010000032.1:0-2639 GCA_043778745.1 Chloroflexota bacterium | reverse complement strand
CACGAGGGAGGCGGCGGTCGTTCGGGTCGGGCGACTCCTCGTGGATCCGCCACTCGTCTTTGCCGGTTCGGGCGGAGGAGCGCCCGTGCTGACAATGGGCCTGCCGGCCTCACCGGGCCTCGCGTCCGGAGAGATCACGACGACCGCCGAGACCTGCATCGCGCTGGCCGACGCGGGCCACCCGGTGATTCTCGTCCGTTCGGAGACCTCGCCCAACGACGTCCATGGCATGGCCCGCGCCGCAGGGATACTGACGTCGATCGGCGGGGTCGCGAGTCACGCCGCGGTGGTGGCGCGTGGCTGGGGCATTCCCGCGGTCGTGGGCGCGTCAGCGGTCCGCGTCCGTGACGACGGCGTGTCGATCGGCGACCAATCGTTTCCGCTCGGCTCAACGATCACGATCGACGGTGGCACCGGCGAGGTATACGAAGGGATCGTCCGCGGCCGGTCCAGCCCTATGCCGGAGGCGGCGACTCTCCTCGGCTGGGCCAGCGAGCTGGGGATCGAGATCGGCGACCGGACCGGGACCGTCGCCGAGCCCGGGCCGGAATCCGCGGCCTCGCCCGAGCAACCCCCGGAGCCCGCGACCGGGAAGGATCCGATCGATCGCGTGGCCGTACTCACGGCGCTGGCCATCCGGGGCTACGCCACGCCGGCAAGTCTCGCGGACGCCTTCAGCGCAGCGCCCGAGGAGGTGGCGGACCACGTCAGGGCGCTCGTCGCGGATGGGCTCGTCGAACCCGGCGCCGGGGCCTTCCGTCTGACGGTCACGGGGCGAGCCACAGCCGCCGACTACCTCGCGGCGGACCGGGAGCGCTGGGGCGTGGATCGGGCCTCGGCGATGCTCGATGGGTTCGTCGAGCTCGACCGCCGAATGAAGGCGACTGTGACCGCGTGGCAACTCCGCGACGTGGCCGGTGAGATGGTGCCGAACGACCATCAGGATTCCGCATACGACGCGGATATCCTCGCTCGCCTCGCGGCCCTGCACAGGCACGCCCGGGCGTGGATTGGCCCGGTAGCCGGCGTCCTCAGCCGCTACCGTATGTATCGGAGCCGCTTGGACCGCGCCGCCGAGCTTGCGGCCGCCGGTGACGGGCGCTATCTCGCCTCGCCGCGCGTGGACAGTTACCACGGCGTCTGGTTCGAACTCCATGAGGACTTGATCCATCTCTCGGGCCGGTCGCGGGCCGAGGAAGTCGCCGCCGGGCGAGCCTGACCGATCGTGAACCCGTCGAGCCTGGAGAAGTCATGACCTTGAACCTGAACGGCCTCATCCCCGCGACCGTCTTGCCGATGCACCAGGACGGGTCGATCGACGAACCGTCCCTGCGCTCCTACATCGCCTGGGTCGTCGCTCAGGGCCCGGTCGCGCTGGCCATCAACGTCGATACGGGGGAAGGCCCGCATCTGACCCACGATGAGAAAGTGCGGATCCTGTCGATCGTCCGCGACGTGACCGCCACCCCGATCGTGGCCGGCCTCGCCGGCCCCTCCACCGATGCCGCCGTCCGCCAGGCGCGCGACTTCAAGGCCGCCGGCGCCGATGCGCTGCTGGTCTTCCCGATCCCCGCGTACCTCAGCGAGCCGCTCGACGCGCGCGTGCCGGTCGGTTATCACGAGGCCATCGCCGAGGTCGGCCTTCCGATGATCCTGTTCCAGCTCCAGCCGGCGCTCGGCGGGCTGAACTTCGAGCCGGACACGCTCCGGGCGATGGCATCGATCGACGGTGTGGTCGCGATCAAGGAGGCCTCGTTCGACGCACGCCGCTTCGTGGATGTCGCCCGGCTGCTCGCCGACCTTCCTCGCCCGATCACCTACCTGACCGGCAACGACAACTTCATCCTCGAATCGTTCATGCTCGGCGCCACCGGCGCACTCATCGGGTTCGGCGCCGTCATGACCCGCGAGCAGGTGGCGATGATCGAGGCCTGGCAGGCGGGCCGAATCGCGGAGGCCATCGAGCTCGGCCGCCGCGTCCAGCGGCTCGCTGACGTGGTTTTCGCGCGACCGGTTGGGGACTACCGGGTCCGGCTCAAGGAGTGCCTCCGGATCCTCGGCGTGATCCCTGCCGCCCACGTCCGCAGGCCGCTTCAGCCCCTCGGCGATGCTGAACGCGCGCACCTCCTGGACGTCCTGCGTGAGGTGGGCCTGCTGAACTGACTCGCCCCAGCGCCCGGCGACATAGATGCCGGCGCTGGTAGAATTCGTGGCGATAGAGAACCTTTGCTATCCGATCCGGGCGAGCGGCGCGATCATCGATCGCCTCCCCGCAGCGTCCGGCCCAGGAAGGGGAGGCAGCCGATGACCACGGAGCCCGCCGACGTCCTCGTCATCGGTGCTGGCGCGTCCGGCGGCGTCGTCGGGCGGCGCCTCGCCGAGGCCGGGTTCTCCGTCGTCTGCCTCGAGCAGGGGGACTGGCACGACCGTGCGGACTACCCGGGGGACAAGCTCGACTGGGAGCTGAAGGCACGCAAGGATTGGGCGACGAGTCCAAACATCCGTGGGCTGCCCGAGGACTACCCGATCGTCGAGGATTCGCCGGTCTCGCCGTTGATGTACAGCGGCGTCGGCGGCTCGATGCTCATCTTCGCCGGCGCCTGGCCGCGGATGCTGCCTTCGGACTTCCGCGTCCGATC
>JAYWFP010000031.1:0-6368 GCA_043778745.1 Chloroflexota bacterium | reverse complement strand
GATCTGGCCAGCGCGTTGCGGGTATCGCTCGCGGAACGCGGCCTCCATCGAAGGCGAGGCGACGACGACCCGGTCCGCCTCCTCCACGACCCGGCGTTCCAGCCATGCCTGGAGTCCCCGCTTCGGGCGGGCGAGTGTGGGGGCAAAGGCATTGCCAATCCACGGATCCCGGAAGTCCGCAATCCACGGCCGTCCGGTCGTCCGCCGGAGGGACCGGCCAATGAGGTGGGACGTGAACGGTGGGGAGCTCGAGAAGATCGCGTCGACCGCGTGACGCGCATGGGCGCGACGACCCGCCCGCGCGGCGAATGGCCACCACAGCACCTGATCATCGGGGAAGAGGAAGACGCGCGCCAGGCGGGTCCACCATCGCCCTCCCGTGCGCAGGGCCGCTCGGAAGGGGCCCGCTCGCCGCCGACCTCGCGCCGCGGAGTCGGCGGAGGCTTCTGCACGGGCACTTCCGGCCGTCGCTCCTCGTCGTCCCAGGAGCCCGGCCAGCGACCCGACCAGCGACCCGGCCAGTGATCCGGCCAGTGATCCGGCCAGCCCGGCCGGCTCGGGACACGTCGTCCGCACGACCTCGGTGTCATCCGGGATCTCGGCGCTGAGCCCCAGGTCCCTGACCGGATAGGCCGGATCGGCGGGCGTCACCACGATCGAGCGCCACCCCTCGGCCCGCAGGTTCCGGACGAACTTCAGGGTTCGCTGGACCCCGACCCCGCCGGTCGGCGGGAAGAAGTAGCTGACCACGAGCAGGATCCTCGGTGGCGCTCCGCCCTCGGGTGGCGCTCCGGGCCCGGGCGGCCGTTCAGCTTGCGAGGTCATGCCACTTCACCGGCTCCGGCGCCGAGCGCGCCAGCGTGCCCCGATGATGCCGGCGGCGGCCCGCAGCCCCGCGATCAGCCGTTTCACCTCGGCTCGTCCGGGCAGGACGAGCGAGATCGCCGACTGCCCCGCCATCCGGCTCGCGACCGCGAGCATGATCGTGGCGTGGCTGGTGTACGAGATCAGCGACGCGACCGCGGCCCCGACGATCCCGAGGCTCGGAATGAGGATGAGGTTCGCCGTGACGTTGATCGTCAGGGCCGCGACGGCCGCGACCGAGACCGGCGCCGGCCTGCCTCGGCCCGAGACGTAGCTCGTGAGGATCTTCGACAGGCTGAGCGAGATCACGCCGGGCAGCAGGATGAGCATGGCCGGGAGCGCGTCGCTGAAGGAGGGCAGGACGACCCGGAAGAAGAGCCATGCCGCCGGGATGAGGGCGATCGCCGCGCACAGCGTGAGGAGGATGGTGAAGCGCGTCACCTGGCCGACCTGGCGGTCGCTCGCCTGCTCCGTCGAGCCCGCGACATGGGGAAAGAAGATCGTGGACACGGAATCCGGGATGTAGAAGACGAGCTCGGCCAGCGTCACGGCGTAGGTGTACAGCCCCACGGCGCGCCCGGGGGCCGCGAGCAGCCCCTGCAGGAGATACACATCGGCCCGATAGCTGAAGTAGCTCGTCACGCTCGCCGGGTAAAGCTTCAGCCCGTAGCCGACAAGCCCGCCCATCGACACGGCCTGCTGGCCTGGATCGGTGCGGCCCAGCCGCGCGACCTCCCGCAGGACGGCGATGGCCCCGATCAGGCCCACGACGATGCTCGTGGCGATCGCGCCCGGGACGCCCGTATGCAGGATGCCCACGAGGAGCACGATCCCCACGAGGCTGCCGATCGACTGGCCGATCAGGATGATGTTGTATGGTCGGATGGCCTGGCGCCCGTAGAGGATCGACCCGCCGAACGTCGCGAGCGCACTGATCGGCAGCGTGAGCAGGACCAGCCGTACCAGGTCGGGGGGAGCGGCCTTGAGAATCGACCCCTCGAGGGCCGGCAGGAAGATCAGCGTCGTCCCGACCACCACCACCGAGAACAGGACGGTCAGCACGACGGACCACCGGACGAGGTCCCGGATGGCGGATCCTCGACCGGCGAAGTAGTTGATGGCGGACGGCAGGCCCAGCTGGCCGAGCGCGAACAGGGTGCCGGGCACGAGCAGGACCGCCACGTACGCGCCGCGGCCTTCCGGTCCGAGCAGCTTGGCGATGACGAGCGACGATCCGAAGCCCAGCACGAACTGGGTGATCCGGGTCGCGAGCACGCCCGCGACGCGCCGCACGAACGGAAGGCGGAGATCGCTCATCCGGCACCCACCAGGCGCCGGTACTCGGCCTCCATCGCCTGAAGGTTGGTGCGAGTGTCGCCGCGCGCGATCGCCGCGTCTCGGAGCCGGGCCGCGAGCGCGCCGCGCTCGTCCGCTGGGAGGCCCAGTCGGGCGAGGATCGCCGCTGCGGTCGCGTCCGCGTCGCCGACCGGAACCAGCGCGCCGGGATCCACGGCGCCGAGCCCCTCGAGGGCACTCGGCAGGTTGCTCATCACGATCGGGATGCCGCAGGCCATCGCCTCGAGCGCGGTAACGGGGAAGGCGTCGGACTCGGGGACGGACACGACGACATCGGCCATCCGATAGTGCGCCGGCATCTCGTCATGGGGAATCGGCGGAACGAAGCGAAGCCGCCCGGCGACGCCGAGGACCGCGGCCTGTGCCTCGATTCGCGCTCGCTCGGCCGGATCCTGGCCGCCCTCGCTGAAGACGACAACGACGTCATCCGGCAGCTGCGCCAGTGCCCGGACGACAACGGTCTGGCGATAGAGCGGGCGAATCGCGCGTGGCGCGAGTACGACGCGCTTGCCCTCGACCCCGATGCTGCGGCGAAGGTCCTCGGGCACAGGGCCGGGGCTGAACCTCTCGGGGTCGACCCCGAACTGGACGATCCGGACGCGATCGGGGTGCGCCCCGAGGTGGATCGCGCGATCCGCCAATGGCCTGGAAACGGCGGTCACCAGGGCCGCCGCCGCGAGGGCGCGACCCGAGCGCAGGCGGGTCCACCACGAGGTCTGCTCGGCGCGCAGGACATCCGAACCCCAGACGCTGATGACCAGGGGTCGGAACCCGCACGCGTGGGCCATCCAGCCATAGCGGGTGAGCGAATGGGCATGCAGGATCTGGGGGCTCACCCTGCCCAGCGCGCGCCGCAGGGATCGACGGGTCGCGAGACCCCCGAGACCGCGCACCGGCATCCGCGGATAGGCGACGAACCGTTCGACGTGGATCCGTTCATCGAGGCCTGGATCGAGGGGCTGGTCCCCCGGCACGAGGACGTGGATCCGATGGCCCCGCTCCGCGAAGAACGTGATCCACCGGCGCGTGTGAACGCTGTTGGGGTCGCCGAGGAAGGCGAGTGCCATGGGCCGGCTCAAGTGATCGTTCATCGCGCTCGCCGCCCGGCCGCCAGTTGCGCGTAGAGCCCTTCGACCACCCGCATGTTCGCGTCCTGGCCGGCGGTCGCCACTACGATGGCGCGGGCTCGCTCGCCCATGCTCTGCACACGTTCCGGCGTCCACGCCAACCGAGCGGCGATCGTCCGACCCGTGGCCGCTGCGTCGCCGACCGGCACCAGGGCCTCGGGGTCGTACCCAGCCACGAGCGCGCGGACGCTCGGCAGGTCCGAGGCCACGATCGGACGGCCAACGGCCATTGCCTCGAGCAGGGAAACCGGCGTCGCGTCGCTTTCCGGGACCGACACGACGACGTCGGCCAGCGCCAGGTGATCCGGCATCGCGTCGTGGGCGATCCCATCCAGGATCCGGATGCGTCCGGCCAGACCGAGGTCAGCCGCTCGCGACGTGAGCCGCTCCAGCTCGCCCTCGCGGGTCGCGTGGGCTGAGAACAGGCCGACAACGTCCTCCGGCAGGTCGGCCAGCGCCTCGAGCACCGTGAGATGTCGATAGAGGGGGGCGATCGCCCGGAGCGAGAAGACCACGCGTCGACCCTGGAGGGCGAGGCGCCGCCGCAGGGGACCCGGATCACGATCCGGCGCGAAGCGGACGGTGTCGACGCCGAACTGGACGACTTGGACCCGATCAGGCCGGGCCCCGGCCGCGATCGTGGCCCCGGCGAGGTCCTCTGAATCGGCGGTGACAAGGTCGGCCGCGCCCAGGACGAGGCGGGCCTGCACCCGCCCGCCGGGAGATCGCGCGTTGCGGTACACGTCGGTTCCCCAGACCGTCACCGCGAACGGATGGGCGCCGGCGAGCCAGCCCTGCCATCCGGCGGTCGTCAGGTAGTGGGCATGCAGGATGCCCGGGCCGATCGCCCGGAGGCGCTCCCGGATCGAACGGCGGGTTGCGAGCACGCCGCCGAGCGGCCCGCGGCCGTTCCCCGAACGACGAAACGAATCGACCGAGATCGCCGGATGGAGCCCGGGATCGACTGTGAGCCCGTCCGGGACCAGGAGATGGACGCGGTGCCCTTCGGCCGCGAACCAGCCGGCCCATCGTCGGGTGTGGATACTGTTGGGATCCCCGAGATAGGCAAGGGTGAGGCGATCAGTGTCCACGCACAGGCATGGTACGTGACGGAGTTCGACGGCGAGCTCGGCCGCGCCCGGGACGCCTACACGGATCGCGACCACAGGGCGGCGACCCGGGATCGCTACGACCCCCTCGTTCCCGGCGCGCTCTTCCGTCTCCAGGAGCGCGAATGGACGTTCGGCGACCTGTTCCGCCATGCCGGGATCAGGACCCTCCGGGGGCTCGACGTCCTCGAGGTCGGGTGCGGCAGCGGAGCGAGCCTGGCCCGGTTCATCGGCCTCGGCGCGGCACCTGAACGACTTGCCGGAATCGACCTGCTGCCGGACCGGATCGCCGTGGCCCGCCGGCTCGTGCCGCAGGCGGACCTGCACGAGGGCAGCGCCCACGAGCTTCCCTTCGCCGATGGCCGGTTCGACGTGGTGGCCCAGCTCACGCTCTTCTCGTCCGTGCTCAACCCCCGACTTCAGGAGGCGATTGCGGCCGAGATGGTTCGCGTCCTGCGACCGGGCGGCGTCATCCTCTGGTACGACGCCCATCGGAGCGCGCCCAACCCGGGGTTCGTGCCGATCGGCGCAGAGCGGCTGGCGGCGCTGTTCCCCGACTGCGCCATCGAACGGCGGTCGGTGACGCTGCGCTGGGGGCTGATCTACCGGCTCGTGTCGCGGAGCCGTTCGCTCGCGCTCATCGCCCAGCGGCTCCCCGTCTGCTGCTCCCACTACGCGGCGGCTATTCGGTCCCGACGGACGCTTCCGGTGGCCTCGGCCTGATCAAGGGCACCAGCGCCAGGCAGGCACCAACGATGAGCGCGGCCATGATCACGTCTGAATTCATGACCCGGTAGTCGCGATAGAGGTCCAGACCGAAGGTCGCCGTCACGACGACGAAGCCGGCCAGCGCGGCGCCGAAGCCGGCGCCGAGGGTGCGCAGGAGCGGGTCGGGGGCTCGAGCCGCTCGCCACGCCGACCATGCGGCGCCGAGGAGGCCCACGAGAAGGAGCAGCGCGGCCACAAGGCCCAGCTCGGAGGCGACTTCCGGGAGGAGGTTGTGAGGCGCCCCCAGGTGCCGGGTTGCGCCGGCGTCCGCATATCGACCCGCGTACTCGTCGCCGAACCGACCGGGCCCGACCCCGAGGAGCGGGTGATCGACGACCATCCGCCCAGCGGCAACGGTCGCCCGCCAGCGCTCGGTGATCGAAACCTCGCCCTCTGGCGAGCCAACATCCCAGGAGCTCGACCGACCACCGGACATCTTCGTCACAAGCTCGACGTACGGGTTCGTCGCGGGGAGTTGGACGTTGACCGCCCTGAGCAGGTAGATGGGGTACGGCACGAAGAGGCTGAGGCCGATCGCGGTCGCCACGGCGAGTCCCGCAAGCTGCCATGGACGTCGGAACCGGGCGACGACGACGACGAATATCGCGAACGCGGTCGCCAGCCAGGCGCTCTTTGAGAACGTCAGGTAGAGGCCGACAAGGAGGACCACGAGCAGACCGCCGAGGACGATCGCTGCCGGTCGGCGGAGCCCGATCGACTTCCAATGCAGCAGGCCTGCGACCGCCAGGGGGATCGCCATCGACAGGGCGATGCCGTAGAGCCCGACGTTGTAGAAGGTGAAGTGAGCGAGCTGGACCCGGACGGCCTCGAGCTCCGCGATCGTCGTCGCAATGCGCCCGATCCGCAGGACGCTGTACAGACTGGCGAGTGCCAGACCGAGGACGATCGCGCCGCCGAGCCAGAGCATCTGTCGGTGGGTCGGGCGAAGCGCCGTGACCAGGAACGCCACCAGGATCGGTTCGATGGCGCCGTGGAGGACAATCGGGATACCGGGCAGCGGCGCCGGCGAGGCGATCAGCGAGAGCAGGACAGCGGCGATCAGCCCCGCGGCCACCATCCCGGGACGCGAACCGCGAATGCGGGCAGACGATCCGGGGGCCGGCACGCCGCCACTCAGCGCAAC
>JAYWFP010000030.1:0-6384 GCA_043778745.1 Chloroflexota bacterium | reverse complement strand
CCTCCATGTGGAGCAGGCGCTCCGACTCCTCCTGCGCGATCCGGGTGACGGGGATGCCGGTCCACATCGCCACGACGTGGGCGATCTCCTCCTCGTCGACCGTCGGCTGGGCACCGGCGACCTTGGCCTGCCACTCGGCCCGGAGCGTGTCCACGCGCTCACGTGCGGATGTCTCCGCCTCGCGCAGCCGCGATGTCTCCTCGTATTCCTGCGTGTTGATCGCGGAATCCTTGTCGCGGGTGACCCGCTCAAGCTCCTTCTGGGCCTCGCGGAGGTCGGGCGGCGCCGACGCGTATCGAAGGCGAACGCGGCTGGCCGCCTCGTCGATCAGGTCGATGGCCTTGTCCGGCAGGTGGCGGTCCGCGATGTAGCGGATGGAGAGCTCGGCGGCCGCGCGCAGCGCGTCGTCAGTGATGGTGACCTTGTGGTGCTGCTCGTACCGCTCCCGGATGCCCTTGAGGATCTCGATCGTCTGCTCGAGCGTCGGCTCCTCGACCATGACAGGCTGGAAGCGGCGCTCCAGGGCGGCATCACGCTCGATGTACTTGCGATAGTCGTCGAGAGTCGTCGCGCCAATGCACTGGAGCTCGCCCCGCGCGAGCGGCGGCTTGAGGATGTTCGCGGCGTCGATCGCGCCCTCGGCCGCCCCGGCGCCAACCAGCGTGTGGAGCTCGTCGATGAACAGGATCGCGTCGTTCGTGTTGCGGAGCTCCTCGATGATCTTCTTGAGCCGCTCCTCGAACTCGCCGCGGTACTTCGTGCCGGCAACGAGCGACCCGATGTCCAGCGTGAGAACCCGCTTGTTGAGAAGCGTCTCCGGGACGTCGTTGTTGGCGATCCGGTGGGCGAGGCCCTCGGCGATCGCCGTCTTCCCGACGCCCGGCTCGCCAATGAGGGCGGGATTGTTCTTCGTCCGGCGGGAGAGGATCTGGATGACCCGCTCGATTTCCTTGTCCCGGCCGATGACCGGGTCCAGCTTCCCGGCGCGCGCGGCCTCGGTCAGGTTGATCCCCAGCTGATCGATGGTCGGCGTCTTGCTCGCCCGCTTCGTCTCCTGGGTGGGACCCGCCGCCGAGCTCTGGGAAAGGACGCGGATGACCTCGTGGCGAACCTTGTCCAGGTTGACGCCGAGTGACTCGAGGACGCCCGCCGCGATACCCTCGCCCTCGCGGACGAGGCCGAGCAGCAGGTGCTCGGTGCCGATGTAGTTGTGGCCGAGGCGACGAGCCTCGTCGATGGCGAGCTCGATGACGCGCTTCGCCCGAGGCGTCAGGCCGACCTCGCCCACGACCGGGCGATCGCCGCGGCCGATGATGAACTCGACGGCGGTCCGGACCTTGGACAGCTCGACGTTCATGTTCTCGAGGACGCGCGCCGCGACCCCCTCGCCCTCGCGGACGAGGCCGAGCAGGAGATGCTCGGTACCGATGTGGTTGTGGTTGAACCGCTGCGCTTCGTCCTGCGCGAGCGTCAGGACCTTGCGCGCACGATCAGTGAACTTGTCAAACCGCTCCATCGGTTTCGAACGCCCGTTCCCCTTCTGCGCACCTGAGCGCGCCGCCATCCTAGCACGCAGGCATTGGTGCGCCGACGAATTTCACGTCGATCGCGTTCCCGCGACTTTGCCTTGAAAGGCGGCCTGCGGCCCCTCGGCACGCGTCGATCGCCGCCGTGGGTGACTCCATCTTCTGTGCGTGCGCCGAAAGTGCGGACCAGGCTGGAATCAAACGACCCGCCGCTGGCGGGTCGTTTGCTGCGGAAATGTCCTGGTGTCAGGCCCTCTTGGCCTTCGCTTCGAGTTGTTCGTCGGCCGGTTCTTCGGGTTGAGCCACTTCGATGACCTCCTCGACGGTCACGGCAGCGTCGGGCTCCGGGGCATCTGCCTCGGGCGCGGCGACGACATCCGGCGCTGCCGGCTCCTCCGCTGCGGTCTTGGTCACGACATCTGGCTCCGGATCTGGCGCCGCTTCGGCCTCGGGTTCGGCCACGGCCTCGGGTTCCGGAGCCATTTCGGGCTCGGGTTCCGCGACTGTTTCCGTCTCCTCGGGTTCGGCGACGGCCTCGGGTTCCGGAGCCACTTCGGGCTCGGGTTCCGCGACTGTTTCCGTCTCCTCGGCGGGTGCCTCGGGTTCGGCAACAGCTTCGGGCTCCGGAGCGGTCTCCTCGGCCGCGGCCTCGACCAATGCTGGCTGGTCCACCAGTTCGGCAGCGGCGAGCTGCTCGCGAACACCGGCGAAGGCGGCGGCGAGCGTCGTATCGATTCCACCCTCGGGCTCCTGCACGGCATCGGAAGCCGCGTAGCTTCGCTCTCGCTCACCGCGCTCGGGGCGGGGACGCCGCTCCGCGCGCTGTGCGGGCGCGGGAGCCGCACCGGGCTCGGGCATCGTGCGGACGGGAGCTTCCTCTGCCTGCTTCAGGCTGAGACCGAGGCGATGGCGCTCGGAATCGAGGCTGATGATCTTGAGCTTGAGCGCCTGACCCTCGTGGACGACATCGCCCGGATGGGCGACGCGCTGGTGGCTCAGTTCGCTGATGTGGATGAGGCCCTCGAGCCCGTCACGAACGCGAACGAACGCACCGAAATTCACGAGCTTCGTGACGGTACCGTCGATGACGTCGCCGACGTTGAAGTCGGCAACCGTGGAGTGCCACGGGTCCGGCTGCAGCCGTCGGATCGATAGGCTGATGCGACCGCGCTCATGGTTGATGTCGATGACCTCGGCCTCGACCTCCTCGCCGACCTCATAGCCGGCCTCGGGGTTGTTGACCTTGTTCCACGAGAGCTCGCTCTTGTGGACGAGGCCGTCGATGCCGCCGAGGTCGATGAATACACCGAAAGGAGCGATGCTCCGAACCGTGCCAGTCACTTTCTGTCCAACCTGCAGGCTGCTGAAGAGCTCGTCGCGCTTCTCGCGGCGCTCCTCGTACAGGGCCACTTTCTCGGACAGGATCAGGCGGTTCGCCTTGCGGTTGACCTCGAGAATCTTGAGTCGAAGCTTCCGGCCGACGAACGGCATGAGCTTCTCGGCGATCTCCTGGGCCGCGTCGCGCGGCTGGTCGTTCTGGGGGCGACGTGGGAAGTCGACGATCTGGCTGATCGGGACGAAGCCGCGAATGCCGCAATCGACGATGAGACCGCCCTTGTTGTGATCGATGACCGGGGCTTCGATGATGACGCCCGCTTCCAGCTGCTCCTGCATGGAGCGCCACTTGCGCTCGAGGCCGGCACGCCGCAGCGAGAGGACGACATGGCCCTCGGGCGACTCAGGCTGAAGAACGTAGACGAGGACCGTATCGCCGATCGCGAGGGCAGGCTGGGACTCCCCTCCACGGCCAAACAGCTCGCGATTGCTTACGACGCCTTCGCTCTTGGCACCGATGTCGACGAGGATCTCGTCCTTATCGATGCGAACAACGGTCCCGTCGACCACGTCGCCGTGCTTGAAGCTCTTGATATCGGAGTCCTGCTCCGCGAGCAGCTCCTCCATCGTCGTGGGCTCGGGCCCGAGCTCGCGGGCGGGGATCGGATCGATTTCGGCGGCGGGCGCATCGGCGAGCTCGTCGTCGTCCAGCGCACTGACGGCGTCCGAGGCAGCCTCGGGGACAGCGTCATCCGACGGCGCAGCTTCAGCCCCTTCGGCGTCGGCGGCCATCGGGGCAATCTCATCGGGCGTCTCAGCCGGCGCGCTTGCCACAGGCTCAGGGGCCACCTCCGCGGCGTCCGCCACGGCAGCGTCCGCCACGGCAGGCTCCGGATCCGTCACAGCAACAGGGGCTGAATCAGGTTCTGGGGCCGGCTCATCGGCTGCCTCGGTGGTTTCCTCGACAACGGTACTGGCGGGATCGTCCACGGCGACTGGCGCCGCGTCGGTCTGCTCGGGGGCCGGGGCCGGGGCAGTTGCCTCGGCCGGCGGCGTGGTCCCGCCCTGCTCTTCTTCGGTCAATTCGATGCTCTCCTGCAATCCAAAGTCCCGCCGGGAATCAAGAACGGCCCGAGCAGCGCTCAAGCCGGATCTGGTTGGCGATCAAGTGGTCCGTGGATGATCTGCCGCGGTCCGCTCCTTCGACATCGAAATCGTGGTGAACGTGCTCTTCAGCTTTCCTGCCCGTAGGGCCCCGGGAGTCTAGCACACGGGTCTCAGCGGCTACAATCGGCCGAACCGTGCCTGAATTGCCCGATCTGACCGTCGTTGCTGAAGCACTCCACGCTGCCGTTGCCGGCCGTCCGAGCATTCGAGCCAGCGCTCCCGGACCGCTTGCCGTGCGGGGCACCCCCGGCGAGCTCGGAGCGCTCGTGGGCCAGCGCCTCGTCCAGGTGACCCGACGCGGCAAGTTCCTCCGATTCCAGTTCGAGTCGGATGCGATCGCGGTGAATGCCATGCTCACGGGTCGGTTCCAGCTGGCGAAGCCGGATCAGCGATTCACGGCCAAGACAGCGCTGATCCTGGCGTTCGGCGCCCGGCTGAACCGTCCGACGCGTCCAGCGCCCTGGACACGCGGCGCGTCGTGGCTACCCGAGGATGGTGACGAGATCGAGATCCGCTATCGGGATCCGACCCAGATGGGCAAGGTGTATCTCCTGCCGGCCGGACAGACGCGCGCGGTGCCCGGCTACGACGGACCCGGCGGGAGTTCCGCCCAGCAGGGCCCGGATGCCGACGACCCAGAGTTGACGCTCGACGTCTGGCGCGAGCGGATCCGCCGCCACCCCGGGGAATTGAAGTCGCTGCTGCGCAATCAGGAATTCGTGGCCGGCATCGGCAATGCCTATAGCGACGAGATCCTGTTCGCGGCCCGTCTCAATCCGTTTCGCAAGCGATCCAGCCTGGCCACCGAGGAAATCGACGAGTTGTACGCGGCCATGCGAGAAACGCTCGCGCGCGCGAGCGCGACCCTGCGACTGCGCGTCCCGCCGACCTTTGAAACCGAGGTCCGCGACTTCCTCGCGGTCCACCTGCGGGGCGGCACCCCATGCCCGCGGTGTGGGAACCGGGTTTCCGAGATTTCCTCCCGCAGCGAGGCCACGTCCTGGTGTCGTGGCTGCCAACGCTGACGCGATCAGCCTCCCGCAGCGCGAGCTCCCGGCGATCGGCTCGATCGCAGAGCCGAGTGCGTCCCGGGATCAGGGAATCTTGAGGATCTGACCCACATGAAGCGTGTTCGACGTAAGGCCGTTCAAATTCTTGATGGCCGCGACGCTCACTCCGTACTTGATCGCGATGTCGTAGAGCGTGTCGCCCGACTTGACCGTGTAGGTGGTGGATGCCGATCGGGCCGGTGTCGGCGCAATCGAGGCGAGCGGGGTCGGCGAGGGTGTGAGGCTGGGACTCAGAGTCACGTCCGGGCTGGCTGCAACGGACGCCGTCGGAGCAACCTCGGTCGGCCCATCAGTCGCCGTTGCCACGGCGACGAAGGACGCCGGAGGGGTCGAGCCGGCGGGCGAGTTGCCCGACCCGAGATTCGAGAGACCGAGCGCACCGAGTGCCGCCACGAGCCCGACAGCTGGGATCACCTGCCACGCACGTCGATCTCCGAGAAGCCCGACCAGCTGTGATCCCCGACCCAGGCTCGCGTCGACCACCGGCCTGGTCTGGGCCCAGTTCCATGCGACTGAACCCACGGCGCTCGATCCGAGTGCGGAGTCGCGAGCCTCACGAGCCGCCGCGTATGTTGCGCAGGTCACGTGGCCCGACGTCAGGCACAGGCGGCGCTGCTTGGGCAGGGCAAGAGGGGCAGGTGGGTGGACAGCTCGGCACCGATGGTCGGCCGTGGCGGTCTGCGCAACCCACGCGCCCTCTGCGGCGGCCAGGTAGGGGCAACGGGGCGGGCCGGACGCCAACTCGTCGTCCATTGGTGGCGGGTCGCCTGCTTCGACCGTCATGCGGCGAGGATACCTCGGTCCGGGAATCAGTCCCCGTCCGCATGCCGCTTCGGCCACGCACCGGCCGGACGCGCCATACCCGAAACACGGGGCCCGGCGGCCCGAACGCTGCTCAGTGACACCGCGGCCGCTGACAAGAGAGCGCCGAAAACGGCGCCGGACGCACAAAATCCTGGCGACGACCTATTTTCCCGAAAGGCTGCCCTCTCAGTATCTTCGGCGCTGGAGAGCTTGACTTCCGTGTTCGGGATGGGAACGGGTATGGCCTCTCCGCTAGAGTCACCAGGATCTTGCTGCTGGACGTGAATCGGCCGCTACCATCACGTCACGGGGACGCGGGGCGCCTGAAAAGTCATCGATCGATCGATTTCGCGTGTTCCAAGGATCTATCCAGATCCCAGCCGCTGACCCTGAGTCAGGTGCTGGAAGTGGTCAAGCCCTCGACCATTAGTACCGCTCAGCTTCATCCGTCACCGGACTTCCACATGCGGCCTATCAAACAG
>JAYWFP010000029.1:0-2648 GCA_043778745.1 Chloroflexota bacterium | reverse complement strand
TCGTCGGCCTCGGGATCTCCCAATGCCCCGAGGGCCGCCGAGTCTTTGGTCGCCTGACGGTCCGCGAGAACCTGCTCCTCGGCGGGATCACCCGTCCGGTGGCCGAGGTCCGTGAGGACATCGGTCGCATCACGGTCATGTTTCCGCGCCTCGGCGAGCGCATGACGCAGCTGGGCGGGACGCTGTCCGGCGGCGAACAGCAGATGCTCGCGATCGGTCGAGCGCTGATGAGCCGCCCGCGCTTGCTCATTCTCGACGAACCTTCGCTCGGCCTGGCGCCGCTCATGGTCGAACGGATCTTCGAGGTCATCAATGACCTGAAGCGCGAAGGCCTGACCATGCTCCTGGTGGAGCAGAACGTCCATCACGCCCTGAATTCCGCGAATCGAGCCTATGTCCTCGAGAGTGGCCTGATCACGCTCGAGGGGCCCGCCGACGTCCTCCGACGCGACCCGCAGGTCGAACACTCGTATCTGGGGCGCTGAGGATGGACGTCTACGTCATCCAGCAGGTCGTCAACGCCTTGAGCGCGGGGAGCCTGTACGCGCTCATGGCCGTCGGCCTTGCGCTGATCTTCGGGATCCTGCGGCTCATCAACTTCGCGCATGGCGACGTGATGATGGTGGCCGCCTACCTGGCCGCGTTCTCCCTCTTTGCCGGCCTGCCGCTCCCGGTGGCGCTCGTGACGATGGTCGCCGGCACGGTCCTGATCGGGTTGGCGATGGAGCGCATCGCCTATCGCCCGATTCGCGGCGGGCCGGAAGTGGCGATGCTCCTGACCTCATTCGCCGTGGGCCAGATTCTTCAGAACGGAACCCTCCTCCTGACTCGTCTGGCGAGCCAGCCGATCCAGATCGCCTTCCCGACGCCGGACCTGCTGTCGGGCGTCGTCGCGATCGGCGCGGTCACCATCCCGAGGGTCAATGTCATCGGCTTCGGCAGCGGCGTGATCATCCTTGCCGGGGTGATGCTGTTCCTGACGCGGACGCGGACAGGGCTCTCGATGCATGCCGCTGCGGACGACCTGCCGGCCGCCCAGCTCGTCGGGATCAGGGTCAACTGGGTCGTCGCTGCCGCCTTCGCCCTGTCGGCCGGGCTCGCTTCGATCGCCGGGCTGCTGTACGCGTCCCAGGCTGGCCAGATCAACCCATTCCTCGGATTCTCGCCGGTTCTCAAGGCATTCATCGCTGCGGTGATCGGCGGGTTCGGGAGTATTCCGGGCGCCGTCGTCGGGGCTTTTGCCCTCGGCTTCCTGGAGGTGATCCCGACGGCCCTGGGTGGGATCGCGGACATCCTTCCGCCGGGCGCCGTCTCACCCGAGATCCACGACCTCCTCGCGACGATCTTTCCGAGCGCGCTCGGAAGCTATCGAGATGCGATCGTGTTCCTGGTCCTGATCCTGATGCTCCTGTTCCGCCCCAACGGAATCCTCGGTGGCAGCGCCCGCGAGGAAACGCCATGAGGGCGGTCCAGATCCCGCGGCGGACGCTCGTGATCCTGACCGTGGCGAGCGCGGCGCTAGCCCTGCTCCAACTGTCCGGACTCGCGTTCTGGCAAGGGCTCGCGATCAACTTCGCGATCTTCGTCATCCTCGTTCAGGCCCTGAATCTCGCGAGTGGCTTCACGGGCGTGTTCTCCCTCGGGCACATCGGCTTCATGGCGATCGGGGCGTACACGGCTTCGATCCTCACGCTCCCATTGGCGACCAAAGCCGAATACCTACCGAACCTTCCGGGTTGGTTGGCGGGCGTTCACCTCGACATGAGCATCGGCCTGTTCCCCCTTGGCTTCCTGGCCGCAACGCTGATCGCCGGCGTGGTGGTCATCGTGGTTGCCAGTCTCGTTGGCGCCGTGCTCATGCGCCTGTCCGGACACTTTGTCGCCGTGGCCACCCTCGGCTTTCTGGTGATCGTCCGGGTGATCATCTTCAACGCCGACGACATCACTCGCGGCTCGCGGACGTTCTCGAATGTGACGCCATACACCAACCTGTGGTGGGCGTGGGGATGGGCGGCCATCGCGATCTACGTGGCGTGGCGCCTGAAGTTCTCGGGATTTGGTCGCGCGATGTTTGCCCAGAAGGGTGACCGCTGGGCGGCCCGGTCAATCGGGATTTCCATCCTCCGACCCAGGCTCGTCGCGTTCGTCGCGGGCGCATTTCTGTCGGCAGTCGCGGGCTCCCTGTACGCGCATTTCATCACCTCGTTCTCACCCACGGTCTTCTACTTCGATCTGACCTTCCGGGTCATCACGATGCTGGTGGTCGGCGGCATGGGCTCGGTGAGCGGCGCCGTGATCGGAACGGCGCTCGTGCTGGCCCTCGCGGAAGCCCTGCGCCGGATCGAGGAGGCGTCGCTCCTGTACGGGCTGGGCGGCATCCTCCTCGCGGTGTTCTTCATCGCGGTGATCATCTTCCGACCGAGCGGGATCCTCGGCCAGCGCGAATTGGACCTCGATCGGCTGTTCGGCTGGCGGCCCGCCTGGTTCCGGAGGCCACCGGATCCCGGAGCCGCGGGGCCCGACTGATCAAGGTGCCGGCGGCCTCCACGTTTCGCGTGAGGCGGACCGCCGAAGCGCATGGGCCTCATCGGTTCCCTGGAGCGCGGGCCGGAATCGGAACCACCCCCGGCGGAGCCGGAATCGGAACC
>JAYWFP010000028.1:0-2652 GCA_043778745.1 Chloroflexota bacterium | reverse complement strand
TCGGTGTGAGGTCCTCTCGTCGCCATGCCAGGAGCAGGAGGATCGGTCGACCGGACAGGCGGCGGGCGAGGTAGGCAATCGCTTCGCGGGTCGGGTCGTCGGCGAGATGGAGGTCATCGATCCAGATGAGCCCGGGCACGGGTCCGGCGGCGAGGGCCGACAGGGCGTCCGCGATAGCGTCCAGGAACCGAACCCTCGCGCTCGCGCCGTCGGGAGTGGCCGGCCCAGCCACCCGGAGCGGCGCCGGTAGGTCGATGAGGCGGCCTATCTCACGGCGGGCCACTTCGTCGAGGGCGTGCAGGCGGGTGACTCCCTCGGGTGTCGCCAGTCCGGCGCGGAGGAATTCGGCGATCGGGCCGTACGCGATGGCGCTCTCGCCCCGGTTCCCACGGGCGGCGAAGACGGTCCCGCCAGCCGCGCGGATCGTCGCCGCCACCGACTCCGCGAGGCGGGTCTTGCCGATTCCAGCCTCGCCTTCGAGGAGGATCACGCGGCCGTCCGGGGTCGAGGTGCGCCAGACCGATCGGATTGTCGCGAGCTGGTGCTCGCGACCGACGAGGGGCACCTCGCGGGGCACCTCGCGGGGTACCTCGCGGGGCGTGGCGGCGTCATTGAAAACCGCCGCTTCGGCCGACGCGAGGACCGACAGCGCCAGGGTCGCGGCGGGGGCCGGCGCCAGCCGGCTTTCACGGATAGCGTCGTACACGTCGGTCGTTTCGCGCAGCGGGGCCACACCCAGCTCGCGGTCGAAGACCGCCACGAGCGAGCGGTATTGGCGAATCGCTCCAGCGCGATCGCCCGTCTGCCCGAGCAGCTCGATCAGGCGCCGCTGCCCAGGTTCATCGAGAGGATCAAGGTCCACGCGACGTCTCGCTGCCTGCAGTGCTCCGCCGGCATCGCCGAGGTCAAGGCGGGCCGCCGCGAGACGATCGAGCACTTCGCCGACTGTCCGTTCAACCCGCACGGTGCGGGCTGCCTGCCAATCGTCGAAGGCGGGGCTGTCGCGGAGCGCGAAGCCGGCGAGAAAGGGGCCCCTCGCCAGCGCGGCGGCCGCTTCGAGGTCCGACGGACGGGACGATGCCGCCAGCCTCTCGAGTTCAACCAGATCAACGCTGGCAGCCGCCGGATCCAGCGCCACCTGCGCCCGGTCGATAAGCAACCCGGATCCACCGACCGCCATCCGCAGCGCCGAGAGCGTTCGGCGGAGAGCGCCGCGAGCGGCTTCGTCGTCCGCCTCCGGCCAGAACATCGCTGCCAGCTCATCGCGCGCAAATGGCCGCCCCTCAGCGGCGACGAGCGCGACAATGGCCAGCGCCTTGCGCGTGTCGACGACGATCGGCCGCCCGGCGACTGCGACCTCGAGCGGCCCGAGCAGCCTGATGGAAAGCATTGGTTCGCGACGCGTCATCGCGTAACGGTACCGGACAGGAGATGTAATCCGTAACGTTCCGGGAACGATCGTCCCCCATGTCCTCGTCGTCGCCCTGTTCGGCCCCTTCCGGCAGCGGGCGCAGTCCGTCGTCGACCGGCGCTTAGACCGCCCCCACTACGACGCCTCCCGGACGGTCCGGGCGCTGACAGCCCGCCTGCGCGAGGGTCGTCGGTCAGACGTTCCATCCGACGTCGAGCGGTTTGTGGCTGCGGCGCCACGAAACGACCGAGCGGCGCTCCCCCGTAACGATTCCCGGACGCACCACTGCGAAGGTGACCACGATATGACGGACATGATCCGCCCGATCCGCCGCCTCCTGGGGCGTCGTGGCGAGACCCCGGAACCGAGCGCCGCACCCGCGACCTCCGCGCCTGCGCCGCCGGCGATCATCGGCCTGTGGCTCCGAAGGTCCCGGGGTTGATGGATCCTGGGCTCACCCGGCGGATCAGGAGCAAGAGAAGATCCCGCAGCGTTGCGTAACGGTACTGCGTGACGGATACATCTCGTAACGATGCCAGGACGCTGGAGCGCCAGGATCATGTCTTGCACCGGCAGCGGGAGACCGCAGCCGATCCAAGGCAGGAACTGAACCACGGGAGATCTCATGCAATTTCGCAACCTTGCTCTTGTTGGAGCGGCGCTCGGCGCGGGATTCGGTGCGGTCGGGCTGATCGTTCCCGAGTCGCTCGCGGCGCTCTTCGGGCTCCAGTTGGATGCAACCGCGACGGCGCTCGGCCGTCTGGTATGCGCTTCCTACCTCGGCCTCGGCGCCATGAACTGGGCTGCCCGCGACCTCACCGATGAGGCGGCCTGGCGAGTGGTCGCGGTCGGCAACGCAACCAGCTGGGCGATCAGCGGCGCGGTAGTGGCCGCTGCACTGGCGTCGGGTCTGGGCAATGCGACCGCCTGGTTGATCATGGCGCTCCAGTTCGTGATGACCATCGCCTGGCTCAGCGTATTTGCGAGGAGCCGCCGATCAGGTCCGGACAGGAGCAGCCGGTGACCGGCAACCGCGGAGGACCACGGTGAGCGACCGGCGGCTGATCACGCTGGCCTGGGTGGCGACGGCCCTGGCGGCCGTGGTCGGCATCGGGGCAGTGGGGTTGCTGTTCGTCCCCACTCGGCCGGGTGTGCCTTCCACTGAGGTGGCCGCGATCCAGGTGATCGCCGACGGCACCTTCCTGCTCGTCGCGCCCGTCCTGGCCCTGATCATCATCCGT
>JAYWFP010000027.1:0-2655 GCA_043778745.1 Chloroflexota bacterium | reverse complement strand
CGGTCGCGGCCGCATACAGGAGCGCTCCGCCGATGAGCAATCGGCGTCGGCCGCGACGATCGGCCGTGCGGCCGGCCAGCGGCCGGAGGAACAGCGCTGTCAAGCTGAGGGCCCCGACCGCCACGCCCGCGCCGACCTCTCCTCCGCCGAGCGGTCCGGCGGCGAACAGCGGGACCAAGGAGATCTCGAGTCCGGCCGCCGTGAAGTACGCGAACTCGGCCAGCGACAGCGCGATGAATGCGTGCGTGAACAGGCGCGCCTCGGCCTCGGGGACCGTCGTAGCGACCGGGCTCTGGTCCATCGTGAAGGCACAATAGCCCGAGCCACTCGCCGCAACAAGCCCGCCAGGGATAAGCCCGCGAATGGTGAATCTTGCGCATTCGCGGCAGTCGTCCACGTCGCGGTCGAGGGCGAGGGCGAGGACTCGGCCGTCCATCAGTACGCGCTGACGGGAATAGGACGCCGTGTCTCCACGAGATGCGTATTACCAACCACGATGAGCAGATCGTGTCGGGCCAGGGTCTCCGGGGCGTGGCGTGGACTGGACCTCCGGTGTAGCGTAACCAGCCGGGGAAGGGGGATGCCATGCGAACGGATGACGGGCTGCTCGTGGTCGGGGCCGATGAGGGCCTGGCCGGTCCCGACGACATCGTCGTCAAGCTGCAGGCCTCGCAGACCGGCGGGCGCTGGGGCGTCGCCGTCGTGAGCGGGATCCCAGGCGAGGGCGGCCGGACCCACCTCCACCGCGGCGAGCCGGAAGGGTTCTTCGTCCTGGCGGGCGAGATCGAGCTGCTCGGCGCCTCGTCGCGGACGCCGATCGGGCCGGGCACATTCGTCCTCGTCCCGCCCAACACTGAGCATGGCCTCCGGATCGTCGGGACCGGCGAGGCGCGCTGGCTGGCGATCTGGCCGGCCGCGCTCGACGGTTTCGTCGAGGAGCTGCTGACCTTCGACCCGGACGACGCGGCGGGGGCTGCCGACGTGCGGCGGCGGCACGCTATGGAACCGGGGCGGGACCGGCGCGACGGCTCCTAAGATGCTGCGCGTCGGGCGCTCGCTCTGCACCCCACGGCCGTAGCGGCGAACGAGCCCGTGCAGGGCGCCGGATCGGGAGGGCCGGTGCGTTCATGGTTGCCATGGCCCCTTACGATGTGCGCAGGGCCAGCGTCACGATCGTTCCATCGTGAGAGGCCGCGGCGCCGCGAGGCCGAAAGCAGGCGGGCCAAGGCCTGGAGCAGCAGGACGCCCGAAGGAACCGCCGGTTCTCCAGCCGACTCCGCTGATGTCGCCATCGGCCTCGTCGCCTGCGAGCCTCCTGATGCCCCTCCGGGCACGACTACCGTACACCCATTTTGATGCTCGGGATCAGCTCGCTGTTGGTTGGCGGCGATGTTCCAATTGCGGCCGCACACCCACGACAAGGATGGACACCATCGCCGCTACATCCAGCCGGCGACCCCCACCAGCGGGACGAAGGAGCACCGGCCGTGGTTCGACTGGGCGAGTCGATCGCCATGTCGTTCGACGAGAATCAGGTCCTGCTCCCACCGCGCACCGACCGGGATCACCAGGCGCCCGCCGTCGGCGAGCTGATCGGCGAGCTCGTCGGGTATGGCCGGCGCCGCGGCGGCCACCACGATGCGCGCCCACGGCGCTCCAGATGGGTCGCCCCGGCTGCCGTCGCCGATGCGGACCTCCACGCGGTCGCCGAACCCAAGCTCCCCGAGCCGCGTCCGGGTGCCCGTCGCGAGCTCAGCTATCCGCTCGATCCCGACGACGGCGCAGCCCATCGAGGCCAGGACGGCGGCCTGGTAGCCGGTACCCGCCCCGATGTCGAGGACACGATCGCCCGGGTCGGGTGCCAGGAGCTGGAGCATCAGACCCACCATGAGCGGCTGGCTGATCGTCTGGCCGATGCCGGTGGGAAGCGCGCGGTCGTCATACGCACGCCGCTCTTCACCGGGCGGGACGAAACGCTCGCGCGGCACGACGGCCATCGCGGCGAGGACGCGAGGATCGTGGACCCCGCGGGACCGGAGCTGCTCCAGCATCCGGGCGCGGGCAGCCGCATACGGGTCATGAGCCGGTGGTTCCACGCAACGAGGATAGTCGTCGAACGCGTTGGGGCAACGGGGCCTCGGGTGATCGCCGACGAGGCCGCGGGCGCGACGACACTCTCCGTCAATTGATCGAAACGAACCGAAGACAGCGCCCTACGGGGATCGGGCAGACACGGAACAACGATGCGTGTGTCTGGCAACTGGGACATCGCGAGGCGTAGACGGATGAGTTTCTTCGGCGCTCCGCGCCTGTATGCGTATAGGATGTCCGCGATCGCCAGTAGCCTTGGGTTGCTGAAAGAAGAATCACGTTCATGCGCCGACTGATCGTCCTCGCAACCGTCCTGTCTCTGCTGCTATCCGTCGGTCCGGTCAACGCCGTCGCTCCCGTCCCGGCCGGACGAGGTGGCTCCACGGATGCTCGCGCGGCGGACCGGTACATCGTCCTGTTCCGGGACGGGTCGGATGTAGACGGCGCGATCGGGCGACTCTCGCGAGCGTTGGACATCCGGCCTGATCACGCCTACCACAGCGCGGTTCGAGGCTTCTCGGCGCGTCTCAATGCACACCAGCTGGCTGTCGTTCAGGCGGATCC
>JAYWFP010000026.1:0-6412 GCA_043778745.1 Chloroflexota bacterium | reverse complement strand
GATCCTGACTGCGGTCCAGCTCGAGGAGGGCCGGCAGCAGGCCGAGCGATCCGCGATTGCGCGAGACCGCGCCCGCTATGCGGCGGAGCGCGCTTCCGCCGAAGCCGACCTTGCCGTGCAGCGCCGACGCCTCGCCGTCCCGGTACCCGAGCGGGATCTGGCCTTGGGGCGTGCCCTGGGTGAAGCGGACCATGACCTCGCTGCGGCACTCGCGGAACTGGCCCACCTGCAGAACGCGGATCGTGCTCGCGATGCCGATGAGGCTGCGCTCCGGCGTGCGTCGCAGGCCCGGGCGGCGGAGGCTGAGCAGGCGCAGCGGCGTCTCGTTGAGTCCGAACGGCGCGCGGCCGACGAGCAGGCGCGGGCCGTCGAGACGGCTAAACGCGTGCGCTCCGCCGAGCAGGCCCATGCCGAGGCTGCGACCCGCCTGGCCGCGGCCGCGGCCGACGAACTCTCCGTGTCTGACGTTCGCGAACGGGCAGCCGCGATCCTGGAGCAGGCATCGGCCGTGGCCGCGAGTGCGACGGATCGGGCCAGCACCTCGGCTTCGGCACTCGCGGGCGCTCGCGCCCGTGTCGAGGCGAGCTCGGCCGCATTGGAGGACGATCGAACGTCCGGTTTCGCCGCCCGGATGCGCGGACGCGGCGCCCGTCGACTGGACGAGGGCATCGTCGTGGATCCCGGCCTTCGGGCGGCCATTGACGCAGCGCTGGCCGGCGCCGGCCGAGCGTACCTGACGACTCGGGACGGGCTCACTGAGCATCAGGAAGAGCGCGGCCTGGCGATCGTCGTCGATGGAATCGATGCCCCCGGAGCATCTCGTCCATCACCGTTGGACGGGAGTCGCGAAGCGGAACTCCTGAAGCGGGTCGCCGCCATCGGTGGCGGCCAGCTCCGCGACGCCGTGCGCCGGGACACGACCGGTGCCGCGTTTCGGCTCCTCGCCCGGGCCGTGTGGGCTCCGACCTTCGACGTGGCACTCTCGCTGCAACCGTACCTTCCCGTCGGGTGGGTGGCGGTGCCCCGGGACGGCTCGGCCGTGGTCGGCGAGGTGACCGTTCGACTGGGCCAGATGGACGGAACGCTGGAGCGACGCGCGCACCATGAACGCGCTGTGGATGAGCAGCGTGTCGCGGAAGGTGAGGCAGCGGGCGCGGCCGACGCCGCTGCCGCTGCGACAGTCGACCAGGGAGCAGCCCGCATGGCGCTCGACCAGGCGCGAGCCGCGGAAGCAGCCGCGGTCAGAGAGCGACGCCGCGCTGACGAAGCGGAGCGCCTGGCGGCGCGCGGGCTCGAATCACTGGTACGGGAGGCGGCGTGGCTTGCCGCCCAGGTCAGGCGCTTCGTCGAGGATGCCGAGCGCGCGAAGGCTGCCTTGCCGGCACCCCCTGCTGCGTGGACGACATCGGCTGATGCGCCCACTCGTGAAGCCGTGGCCACCTGGTCCGCGCGCGTGGACGAACTGCGAGCCCGGCGTGACCGTCTCGCCGAAGAGACGGCACTAGTCGATGGGACGCGACGCGATGCCGAGCGCACACGCGCGGCGGCCGAGGCGGCGATTGCGCTGGATGAATCGCGCATCCTGACCGTGGATCAATCCATCGAGGCCATGGTCGACCGCGATCGCGAGCTCGAGGCCGAAATCGATGCACTGGCCGCGCGACTCGCCCACATGGTCGCGCGGGAGGCCGAGGCCAGGGCGTTGGTGGTCGCCCTTACGGCGGCGGATTCAGATGAGCGGGCGCGCCTGAGCGCAGCGGAGCGGGCCGCCGCGGTAGCACGTGACCGCCTGCGTGCCGCGGAGGATGCCGCCCGCACAGCTGAGCACCGGGACCTCGAGGCTCGACTCGGCCTGGAAGCACTTCGCGAGCAGCTGTTGGCGGAGCTCGCCGGGCTGAACCCTCTCAGCCTGCGACACCTTGCCGCCATCGCGAGCGGCGAACGGCCAGAGCTGGACGACGACGCGACAGCAGCCGGTGCAAGCCCTGGTGCGCTCGCCCAGGATGTGGGCGGCGACCAGCAAGACGACGATGACGCTGAGGCTCTCGTCGCGTCGCTTGCCGTTGCCGGTGCGCATTGGGCGACCTCGGCGCCCACGGATGTGGCGCCGACGGCGGGTCGTCTCGGCTCCCTGCGGCGTCGATACCACGAACTCGGTGCGGCCAGCCCATTCGCCGTTGATGAATACGCCGCCGTTCGGGCTCGCCTCGAGCTGCTCGACGGCCAGCAGGCAGATCTACGGTCGGCAATCGACCAGACTCGGACCATGATCGCTGAGCTCGACATGATGATCTCCAATCAGTTCCGCTCGACATTCAGCGCGCTCGAGGCGAAGTTCGACCGCCGCTTCCAACAGCTGTTCGGCGGCGGCTTTGCGCACCTGTCCCTGACCGACCCCGGTGACCTGGCGGCAACGGGTATCGACATCGTCGCCCGCCCTCCGGGCAAGAAGGCACAGGCCCTCGCGATGCTGTCGGGAGGGGAGCGGGCCCTGACTGCGGTCGCCCTTCTCTTCGCGATGCTCGAGGTCCGACCGGTGCCGTTCTGCGTGCTCGACGAAGTGGACGCCGCCCTCGACGAGGCAAACGTAGGACGGTTCACGGCCGCGCTTCGAGAGCTTGCCGAGACGACCCAGTTCGTCGTCATCACGCACAACCGCGGAACAATTGAAATCGCGGATGCGCTGTACGGCGTCACGGTCGGCGATGACTCGGTGTCGCGGGTCATCAGCCTGCGCCTCGACGAGGCGACCGCGATCGCGGACAGGGACCGGTACGCCGTCCCCCTGGGTCCGGGTACGGACCTGGCATGAGCGGCGATCCTGGCGATGCCGCCCTGGTGGGGGACCTTGCGACCGGCCTGACGCGATCGCGAGGCGGGTTCATGGGCCGCCTGCGTGGACTCTTCGGTGCGGCCGCGTTTCCGGACGAATCCTGGGATGTCGCGGAGGAGGCGCTGATTGCCGGTGACCTCGGAGCGCAACTCGCGAGTCGCGTCGTCGAGCGGGCACGCGCCGACCGGGAGGCCGCGTCGCCCGAGGCGGCCATTCGGGGTGCCCTCGCCTCGATCCTCCTGCCGCGGAGTGGCCCGTCGGGTTTCCGGTCCGCCAGTCGAGATCAGCCGATCGTCATCCTGGTGGTGGGGGTCAACGGCACGGGCAAAACGACAACCATCGGAAAGCTGGCGGTCAGCGAGGCCGCGTCCGGGCGCAAGGTCGTCCTCGCCGCGGCCGACACGTTCCGGGCTGCCGCGGCGGAGCAGCTCCGAGTCTGGGCGCAACGGGCGGGTGCCGACATCGTCGCCCACGCGGCCGGGGCAGATCCCGGCGCCGTGGTGTTCGACGCACTGGACGCTGGCATCGCCCGCCATGCTGACACGGTCATCATCGATACAGCGGGCCGGCTCCATACGAAGTCAAACCTGATGGACGAGCTCGCCAAGATCCGCCGCATCATCGACAAGCGCCTGCCCGGCGTGGAGCCCGAAACGCTGTTCGTGCTCGATGCCACGACCGGGCAGAACGGCCTCGCACAAGCAGCGGCGTTTCACCGGATCGTCGGTCTCACGGGGATCGTCCTGACCAAACTCGATTCAACGGCCCGCGGCGGGATCGTCTTCGCCATCGAGGATGAGCTTCGAGTTCCCGTTCGCTTTGTCGGAGTGGGGGAGGGACCGCGGGACCTGCTCCCGTTCGATCCCGATTCGTTTGTCGCGGCGCTTTATGGCACGGGAGCGTGATCGCGCGTCGGCCGGCGACCCGCCGTCGAATGGCCGTCCGGCACCTGATCCTGGCGGTGACCGGGCTCGTGGCCGCTTGCGCAACGCCGCCGATAACGCCGCCGACCACCGTCCCGACCGCGACGCCGTTGCCCACCCCCGTTACAACGACCTATGCACTTGACACAACGGCCTGGTACGCGGGGTTGATCATCCACTTCGACGCCGCCAGCTCCGTTCTTGATGAGGCAGGCGGCGCTGTTGCGGTTGACCTCCGGCTGGAGAACCCTGGCAAGGAACTCGCAACCCTCAATGTCGGGGTCCTGCTCGCTGCCGGCGGCAGAGCGGTCGAACCGATCCGCGGGACCGTCATCCCCGACATCCCGGCCGGCTCCACGGTCGGAACGACACTCGAGTTCGATGTTGACGGAAGCTTTGATGTTGCCCGTGCGGCCATTCGCGTCGGACGGGTCACCGAACACATCGTGATCGTTCCGCTCGTTGCGGGGAGCCAGGTCCTGACCACCCTCGAGCCGACGCCCCTTTCGCTGGCCGGCGCTGCCACCGCGGGAACCCTGACGATCACGATCACGGGTGGCGAATTGCGCGCGGACCTTCCGGACTGGGGGCTCGAGCTGCCGCGCGGGGCGTTGTCCCTGGCAATCTCCTATTCGGCTCGCTACCGGGGCGACTTCGCGGGCGGGTTCGCGTTCACGGGTGCCAATCTTGGGCTCCGTCTGCCGGATGGAACAACCATCGCCGCCCGGGCCGACGGTCACAGCCAGTCAGTCGCCGTCCTCGAGCCCGGCACGGCGGTTCCGAACCTGTTCGCGCGGTTCGAGGTTCCGGTCCCGGCCACGGGCAACTACACCTTGGTGGTGCGCGATGGGTCCAGCCGCGCCTCCATCCCATTCACCATCGCCGAGGTGGCCCCAGGCGGTTGATGCGGTACACTCGGTCGACCGGGTGTCGCCAGAATCCGCGCACCAACCGGCCCGCCCGACGGCGCGGCGCCGGCACCGAGATCGACCAGGAGTAGCACCCGACCCGTGTTCGATGCCCTGAGCGATCGCCTGCGACAGGCGCTCGCCACCCTGACTGGTCGCGGCCGCATCACCGAGGCCGACCTCGATGTCGCGCTTCGCGAGATTCGTCTCTCGCTGCTCGAAGCCGATGTCAACTTCCGTGTGGTCAAGGACTTCATCGCCCGGATCCGCGAGCAAGCCGCTGGCGCGGAGATCATCGGCAGTCTCACGGCCGGCCAGCAGGTGGTCAAGATCGTCCACGACGAGCTTGTCACCCTGCTCGGACGCGGGGATGCGGCATTCCGTCTGCAGGGAAACCCGGCGGTCGTGGTCCTCGTGGGACTCCAGGGATCGGGCAAGACGACGACGGCGGCAAAGCTCGCGCGGCACATCGTCAAGCTGGGCCGGCGGCCCTTGCTGGTGGCTGCGGATCCATATCGCCCTGCCGCAGGTGACCAGCTCCAGGTTCTCGGCAAGGCCCTGGACATTCCCGTTCATCGCGAGCCGTCCGGGACGTCCGTGGTCGACATCGCGCGACGTGGCGTCGAAGCTGCCGGGAGGCTTGTCCGCGACACGGTGATCATTGACACGGCCGGCCGTCTCACGATCGACGATGCCTTGATGGCCGAGATCGTTGCCGTCAATTCCGCAGTCCACCCGATCGAGACCCTCCTTGTCGTGGACGCGATGACCGGGCAGGAGGCTGTCAGCGTGGCGCAGGCGTTCGCCGGCGCTGTTCCGGTGACCGGCCTTGTGTTGACCAAGGTTGATGGCGATGCTCGTGGCGGTGCGGCGCTGTCCATCGCGTCCGTCGCCGGGATCCCGGTGAAGTTCCTCGGCATCGGCGAAAAGTCAGATGCCCTCGAGGTGTTCCATCCCGATCGTCTTGCCGGCCGGATCCTCGGCATGGGCGATGTGATGACGCTCGTGGAGCGGGTACAGGACGTCGTTGATGTCGCTGCGACCCAGAAACTCGAGGCGAAGATCCGCAAGGCTGAATTCACGCTCGAGGACATGCTCGAACAACTCCAGCAGGTTCAGAAGATGGGCCCGATCGGGCAGTTGATGTCGATGGTTCCGGGCATGGGCGGCATGGCCAAGGAAGCGCAGGCAGCGGTTGATCGCGGCGAGATGCGTCGGACCGAGGCGATCATTCGATCGATGACCTCGCGTGAGCGCCGAGATCCTGGACTCCTGAATGCGTCACGGCGGCGTCGGATTGCCACGGGCTCGGGGACCACCCTCCCAGATGTCAACCGCCTCATGAAGCAGTTCGTGGATATGCAGAAATTGATGAAGCAGATGGCGGGGATGCAGCGCAAGGGCGCCCGCGGCATGCTGGGTCGGAGGTAGGCATGGACGATCTCGAGCCGCGGGGCGAGCAATCGGCCGCGGCCCTCGAACCCGGGGAGCCCGCAGTCGAACGGCTCGCCGGGGAGGCTATGCCTGGCGAGCCCGACCTGGCGGCGTCGGCGCCATCGGCCGAAGCGGCACCTGACGGTACTGCGGCCGTATCAGCGGTCGCCGGCGGGTCCCGACGAACACGCTGGACCGTCGCCGGACTCGTGTCAGCCCTGGCGATCGGTGGCGCGCTGGCGGCCGCCCTGATCCTCGGCGCCAAGCCGCTTCCCGAGGCGTTCCGCTATCTCCCCGCTGACAGCGTCATCGTG
>JAYWFP010000025.1:0-2659 GCA_043778745.1 Chloroflexota bacterium | reverse complement strand
CGCAGACCATTCCGCGTACGCTCAACTACCGTGAAGCGGATCCGGCCTGCGACCTGTGGGTCATCGACGAGACGATCGAAACCCCGGTCCGCCACGCGCTCTCCAACAATATCGGCCTGGGTGGTCACAACGGGGCGGTCATCTTCAAGCGCTACGACGGCGATTGATCGGGTCCAGCGGTGAGCAGGGCGGGCACCGCTACAATCCCGAAACCATGAGATCTCGCCGAGGTGCCATTCGTGCCTAGCCAGGACCCAGCCCGCCGCGCCGTCATCACCGCAATGGGCGCGATCACGCCGATCGGCAATGACGCCGACACCTTCTGGACGAACCTGCTCGCGGGCGTTTCCGGCGGCGGGCCGATCACGACCTTCGACACGACGAATCACGCGGTCAAGATCGCGGCCGAGGTCAAGGACTTCGATCCAACGCTGACCATGGACCGCAAGATGGCCCGGCGGATGAGCCGGTTCATCCATTTCGGGGTGGCCGCCGCGACCGAGGCAATCGAGAAGTCCGGCATCGACTTCGCGACGTGGTCGGCGGAGCAGCGCGATCGAGTAGGGGTCGTGATCAATACGGGCGGCGGCGGCATGGAACATGTCATCGATGGCGCCCGAGTGCTCGTGGAGCGCGGGCCCGGCCAGGTGAGCCCATTTGCCATTCCCGCGGTCTCGGGCAGCATGGCCGCCGCACAAGTGTCCATGAAATACGGCCTGACCGGTCCCGTCATGACCCAGGTTGCCGCCTGCGCGTCCGGCGTCATCGCGTTCCAGGATGCGCTCCGGCTCATTGCCAACGACGAATGCGATGTGGTGATCGCCGGCGGCTCCGAGGCTCCCCTGCTGCCGATGGCCTTCGCGGCGCTCGCCAATATGGGTGCCCTGTCCAAGCGCAACGACGACCCGGCCGGCGCGTCGCGGCCGTTCGATCGGACCCGCGACGGGTTCGTCTACGGCGAGGGCGCCGGTGTGTTCGTGGTCGAGTCGGCGGCGCACGCCCAGGCCCGCGGTGCGACCATTCTGGCCGAGATCATCGGTGCCTCCCTGACCGCCGATGCCTACCACATCTCCGCGCCGGAACCCACCGGCCGCGGCGCGATGATGGCGATGCTCGGTGCGATGCGCCACGCCGGCATCGGCCCCAGCGACGTTGACTACCTTGTCGCCCACGGGACATCCACGCCGCTCAATGATGCGACGGAGACGAAGGCGATCAAGCGTGCCTTCGGTGACCGCGCGCGGTCGCTGCCGATCTCATCACCGAAGTCGATGGTCGGGCACATGCTCGGCTCTGCAGGGTCCGTGGCGGGCATTGCCGCCGTCGGCGCCATCCAGGACGGCTGGATCCCCCCGACGATCAACTACCGCGAGCCGGATCCGGAGTGTGATCTCGACTACACGCCAAACGTGAAGCGCAAGGTGGCGGTCGACACCGCGATGATCAACGGGTTCGGGTTCGGCGGCCAGAACGCCGTCGCGATCTTCCGCCGCTTCCGGGACTGACGGCGGGCGCTACTCCCAGCGGAACGTGCGTGCGGCCAGGCCGGCCGTCACGATGCCCCACGCTCCAAGGATGACGAGCGGCAGGCCGACGGCTCCGCCGCTCCCGAGTGCCCCGCGAAGGGCCTCCGACAGGGCGGCGGCGGGCAGCATGGTGGCGAGGGCGGCAAGCGGCGCCGGGAGATGGTCCACCGGCAGCACGATCCCGCCGACCATGAGGAAGGCCAGAAACAGGGCGTTCGCGAGCGCGAGAGTCGCCTCCGCACGCAGCGTTCCGGCGAGCAGCAGACCCAGGCCGGCGAATGCGCCCGTGCCGAGGAGCATTGCCAACACGAACAGGCCGATCGATGCGCCGGGCGCAACGCTCCAGCCGAGAACGACCACCGCGACCGCGAGCAGAAGCACCACCTGGAGGACTTCGAGGACGAGGACCGCAGCGAGCTTGGCGACAACGAGGCCCCACGCTGGCAACGGTGAGGCACCGAGGCGCTTGAGAACGCCATAGTTCCGCTCGTAGGCCGTGGCGATGCCGAGGTTCACAAGGCCCGTCGCGATCACGGCCAGGGCAAGCGAACCCGGGAGGAGGAAGTCCACCGGACGATCGGCGGCCCCCGGGACGACGCCGGCGGTCGCGAAGAAGACCAGCACGGCCGCCGGCACGATCATCGTCACGAGGACGTTCTCGCCGCGACGGGCGGTCAGCCTGAGCTCCATGGCGGTCAGCGCAAGCATCGCGCGGACCGGTGAAGCCGGGCGGCTCATGCCATGGTCTCCACGTCGAGATCGCCGGTCAGAGCGAGATAGCGCTCCTCGAGCGTCGCTGCTCCCGCTTGCAGGCCGATGATCTGAATGCCGAACTCCGCGCAAGCGGATGCCAGCACGGCGATCAGCGCCGGATCGGGCGGAGCGCCGTCAACCCGCATCGTCGCCGGCCCGTCGTCAAGCTCGAGGCGCGCTGGGGACCCCGGGAGAGCGCGCGCGAGCGCCGCACCAAGGGCTGCCGATGCTTCTGGGGTGAGCGCGCGAGAGAAGCGAACCCGGAGGCGCGCCTCGCCTCCTGCAACGAGCTCGGACGGGGATCCGTCGGCGACGATCCGTCCCTCGTTCAGAATCACGACTCGGTCCGCGAGGCGCTCAACATCGCCGAGATCGTGGGT
>JAYWFP010000024.1:0-2659 GCA_043778745.1 Chloroflexota bacterium | reverse complement strand
TCAGTGTACGAGGCGGGCTATGCTCGGCGGGAATGAACCGCACGGCCGAACTCCTCGCCCGCCTGCCACTCTTCGCCGCGCTCGATGAACGGAGCATGCAGGCAGTCGCCACCCTGGCTCGGAACGTCAGCGCGCCGTCGGGCACCGTCGTCATGCGTGAAGGCGAGCCGGCAGACGCGTTCTTCGTGATCGTCCGCGGCACGGTCCACATCGAGCGTCTCGGCGGTGTCACCCGCTCGATGACGAACGGCGGATTCTTCGGTGAGATCGCGTTGTTCGAGGCGTCGCCACGAACGGCAACGGCGACCTGCGCCACCGATTGCGAGTTCCTGAAGCTTGGAGGGTTCGAATTCGGCCGTGTCATGACGACGTTTCCGGACATTCGAACCAAAGTCGAGGCGGCCGTTGCCCGCCGACCCCACACCGCTGATGCGGGCAACGCCGAGGCCTCGTCCGACTGACGTTCGGTCGGCAACCTCGGCTGCTCACGCCACGTCCGCGGACCGGGCGAGGCGCTCGAGGATGGTCAACGACGTGGCTTCCGTGGCCGCGGGTCCACTGACCGCAGCGAGGAACGAGCCCGCGTCGAATGACTGTGCATGGACCGTGGTGAGCGCGGTTACCGTAGCCGTCCGGATCCCGCCGCGGAGCAGCGCAATCTCCCCGATACCGGCGCCCGGACCAACGGTCCCGAGCGAGCGCTCGCCGTCCGTGACGGCTGCCTCGCCCGAGTCGATCACCAGGAACGTGTCGCCCGGGGCACCCTTGGCCATGAGAACGTCGCCGGCGTCGAAGGACACCGGTTCCGCGGCCGCCAGGAGGCGCTCGATCCCGGTCAGCGGAAGGACCCGGAAGGCCGGAACTCCGCGCAGCCGCTCGACGACGGGCCACGGAACCGCCTCGATCTCGGGGGACCGACGGAGGAGCAGCCAGATGATCGCCGCCGCCACCGGAAGCACGGCCCCCGTGACCACGAAGGCACCCTGGACGCCGATCAAGGCGATGAGGGTTGGTGCCAGCAGATAGCCGATGACGGCAAAGAGTGCTGCGGCACCCTCGAACAGCGCGAAAACGGCTCCGCGTTGCTCGTTCCGACAGCCGCGCTGGAGCATGGTCAGCCCGACGACATCGAGCAGCGCATTGGACAGGCCGGTCACCATGAAGGCGAGGATGGCGATGATCGGCAGCGGAACCAGGCCGATGACCGCGATCGGCAGCCCCCAGCCGGCCAGCGACAGGGCGAACGCGCTCGGCCCGCTCCGCCGGAGCGCCAGCCCGACGAGGATTCCGCCGATGCCACCCACACCCATCGCGGCACCGAGCAGGCCGACTCCGGCTTCCCCGAGATGGATCAGGTCGACGCTCAGGACGACGACGAGGGTCGTCAGCAGGCCACGAACCATCGTCTGGAGCCCAAAGGCCACGATCACGATCGCGATGACCGGTCGCCGTCGGATCGCCTGGATCCCGGAACCCAGCGCGAGGCCCCGGCCGGCCGAAGGTCGGCTCGGGCCGCGGGCATAGACCTGGTCCTCGAAGTGGATCTCCCGCAAGGCTGCGATCCCCACGATCTGGGCGACGATGGCGGTCGCGGCGACGAGCGCCGGCATCCCCATGGCGATGAACAGGGCGGCCGTGAGAGGGCCGATGAACGTGCCCATCGCCTCGGCCGCACCCGAGGCGACGTTTGCCGTCACGAGCTCCTCGGGGGTCCGTGCGAGGGCCGGCAGGAGCATGCTCTGAGTCGGGGCCAGGATCGCGACGGTCGCTCCGTTCACGGCCGCAACGACCACCAGTCCGATCAGATCACCGCCCATGGCGATCACGACGATGGCCCCCGCCGCCGCGACGCCCCGAGCGAGGCCGATGGCGATCAACAAGCGGTCCGCTCGCCAGCGCGCAAGCGGAGCCGCGGACAGGATTCCGAACGCCAGGGAGGTGCCTACCCGGGCGATGCCCACTGCGGCAACACCCACCGGGCCAGCGGTCGTGAAGGCGGTGATCGCCAGCACCACGAGCATCGCCGAATCGACCATGAACGCGATGAGGAAGGCGAACTGGACGCGACGCGTGCTCGGGTTCTCGAGCGCGGACAGGGTTGTCCTGGCGACAGCGGTCATGCTCCCGAGCATTCGTTTCATCCGGCCCAATACTCGGTGATCCGGGCCACCGCCGTCGGCCGGCCGCGCGATCAGTGCAGGCAGGGCCCGGTGGCGACGGCCGTCGTGCGCCCGAGCGAGGGCACGATGGAGGCTGCGACGGCCACCGGGGACAGGGCATAGCCGACCGACGGATCGGCCCGCGATTCGGCGAAGACCAGTCCTCCGATCGTTCCATCGGACAGGAGGAGCGGGCCGCCGCTGTCGCCCGGCTCCACGACCGCGCGGATCTCGATGATCTGACGATGGACCCGCGACGTTCCGTAGATGTCGAGCCCCTCGGCCGGGTATCGAGCCGCAACCGCCGCCGGCTCGATGACCGCGCCACCGCCGTTCGGATAGCCGATCGTGGCGCCGGTGGCGCCACGGGCTGGATCGCCAAGCGAGAAGATCAACGCACCGGGATCGAATCCGACAACGCGAAGGACCGCCACGTCCAGCCTCGGATCGAACGCAACGACGACGGCCTTGAATGATCCCGAGGTTGATATGACCTTCAC
>JAYWFP010000023.1:0-2666 GCA_043778745.1 Chloroflexota bacterium | reverse complement strand
CCGCTTCTCGACCTTGGCGCCGCACCGCCAGCAGCGACGATCGGTGCCTTCGACCTGCTCGCGGGCAAGCGTGCCGTCGTTCGGGCACCAGTCGACCGCAGCCGTCGCGCGGTAGGCCAGCCCGGCCTTGAGGAACTGCAGGAAGAGCCACTGGTTCCAGCGGTAATAGGACGGGTCACAGGTCACGACCTCCGCATCCCAGTCGAAGGCAGCGCCCATCGTCCGGAGCTGGCGCCGCATGATGTCGATGTTCTGCATCGTCCATGCGCGCGGATTGACCTTGTTCTTGATGGCGGCGTTCTCGGCGGGCAAGCCGAAGGCATCGAAGCCGACGGGGAAGAACACGTTCTGGCCGAGCATCCGGTGGTAGCGGGCGATCGCATCGGTCGGCGTCTTGACGTACCAGTGCCCGATGTGAAGGTTGCCCGACGGGTAGTCGTACATCGTCAACAGGTAGAACTTGGGCCGGGACTCGTCCGCAAGGTCGGTCCGGTACAGGTGCATCTCGTCCCAGCGGGCCTGCCAGCGCGGCTCGATCGACGCAGCGTCGTACCGCTCCGCGTGGATCCGCTCGGTGTGTGCGCTGGTATCGGTCACGTTGCCGTCCTGCCCCCGATCTCCGGGCCCGCCGACGAGCGGCGTGCCGCCTGATTACTGAAGACCCCTCGCCATTCCGGCGAGGGGTCGCAACAGCCGGCGAATCAGCGTTGTGGTGGAGCTAAGGGGGCTCGAACCCCTGACCTTCTGAATGCCATTCAGACGCTCTTCCAGCTGAGCTATAGCCCCGCGCCGGAGCGGGAGTATAGCAGGGGACCTCGTTCGCTCCGCCCCTGGCAGCCCTCGATTCGTCCGCGTCCTCGCCGCGACTCAGGGCGCGGCGAGGATGGTCGCGTAGACGGTCACCGTGACGAGGGCGTCCCCGCGTTGCGCCTGGACGAAGATCCGGACGAGTGGACCCGCGGTCCGCGGCAGGAACATTGCGGGGCCTGGCAGCGGCGGTCCGCCGTCCGACCCGTACCAGCCCCCGAGATCGCAGCCATTCACGATCAGCATCTGACTGACCGCTGCCGGATCGATCCGTCCGCACGAGCCGCCCCAGCTCCGAATCGTCCAGCCAGGTGCGTCCAGCCGGAGCGGCGTCTCCGGCCCGACGGACAGAACCGGCACTGAATTTGGAACGACATCCACGGAGCAGTACTCGAAGCCGCTCGTTCCGATTGTGAACGCCCAGCTGCCTCCACACGGTGCCTGCACGGCCGTCACAGCGGTATCGGCTGGTGTGCTGATTCGGACAGTTGGCGTGGCAGACCCTCCGACATCGAGGAACCAACGGCGACTGACCGAGACGTCAGCAGAGAACCGAACCGTCGCGCTGACGGTCAACCGCCCGGTCGGAAGGTCGTGCAGGCGCCACCGATTCTGGGCGTACAGGAATGGATTGTTGGTCGGGTTTGCCTCTTGATCGAAGTCACTCTGGAAGTTCGTCTCGTCCTGCTTGCCCGTGATCGTCCAGCCGATGGCGCAGGCATCGCCCGCGACGCGAATCTCGATCAGGTCGCCAAGGACCACGGGTGTGAGTGGCGGGAGCACCAGGCCGGGCGTGCCCTCGATCGAGCCCGCCGATGAGCCTGTCAGGATGAGGGCCGGAGCCACCCCGCCAGGCGCTGGTGGCGCACACGGGACGGCCGGGGTTGAGAGCGGACTCGGGATCGGCACGGGCGTCGCAGAGTTGACGACCCGGAAGAACCGCTCCAGCACCGTGCCGCCATCGTCACCCGACGATCCGGTCGAGAAGTACGCGACGACGCGGACAATCCAATCACCACTCGGCAGCGTGCCGAGCGGTTGAATCGACCGTGGCGGGCTGATGTTCATCGTCCGGAACGCGATCGGGAAGGGTAGGGTCACGCCCGGCGCCCCGGGCAAGTATTCCGCGACGACGTAGCGCATACAGGCATCCTGTTCGGCAAAGACCGTGATCGACGCGTTCGCCGGCAGGCGGAGGGCACCTGCTTGCGGCAGCGTCGGCCAGCTCGGCGCCGGCGACCCGCCGCCGATCCCGGCCGTCGCAGGTGCGCCTCGGATTGCTCCGACCTTGCTCGGCCCAAAAGGCCCGAGCTGGATCTCCGGGGGCGCGCCGCGCCGAACGGGTGAACAGCCCAGACCGGTGTTCTGGGTTGGCTGAGGAAGTTTGCCCGGGGATGCCGACGGGATCGGCGAGGACGATGAGACGGCGACTCCATCGGTCGGGGATGGCGAGGGAGATGGTTCGGGAGCCGTCAACCCGTTGCCGGCGAGTCCGACCCCCGCCGCGATCACGACGAAGGCAATCGCGCCGACGACGGCGATCCGGGCGCGGTCGCGCGACTTCCGCGGGATCCCGACGACCGGCCCGATCGCAGCCTCAATGCCATCCGGCTTCATCGGGCGATCACGTGCGCGAAGTACGAGACGTGGAATTGATTGCCATGGCTGTCGATGGCGCCAATCCCGATCTGGACGACCGTGTCACCCCGAGGGAGAAGGAAAGCCGGTGGATCGGGAAGTGGATCGGGCAGTGGCCCGCCGCCCTCCGAACTGCCGCTCCCAAGGCCACACCCGCCGGGCGACTCGTACGTCTCGATTCCATCGACAATCGTCACCCGGCCGCACGACGCGCTCCAGCT
>JAYWFP010000022.1:0-2672 GCA_043778745.1 Chloroflexota bacterium | reverse complement strand
GGCTCGCGGTCGGCACGTGCCAGGTCGTCGGCACGCTCGGCTGGACCAACCCACCGAGCCAGAGCACGTCAACAACGTATGACGCCCGGAACAGCCGGATCCAGCAGATCGACGGCCTGACCAACCAGGTGACGACGTACGACCCCGACCACAACTACGCGCCCAAGGCGATCTACCTCCCGACGGGCTCGGGACGCGAGCTCCAGTCCCTCTCCGCCTACGACGTCCGCCACCGCCTCATCTCGATCACCCACCAGCTCTGCGTCCTGGCCGACGTCAACGCCCATACCTGCACCAGTACGACCGCCGCGGGCTCCGACACCTACGCCTATGACAACAACGACAACCGGACCAGAGTGGCCGAGGCCAATGGTGCGGCCACCTCGGATCGCTCCTACTGCTACGACGCCCGGGACCAGCTCACCAGGATGGCCGCCGTCGCCGGCTGCGCCAGCCCGACCGAGACGAACGCGTACGACGACGCCGGCAACCGGACGAGCGCTCTCGTCACCGCCTCGACCCGGACCTTCACCTACACCCCCGATGGCCAGCTCAGCGCCTGCGCCAACCCCGCCTGCACCATCACCTACGACACGACCGGCCGGACGTCCGCCTGGACCGAGCACGACGTTCCCACCAACACGGACATCACCTGGGCCTATACGTACGACAGTGCCGGTCGCCTGACCGCGGCGTGTCGGGCAAGCTCGTGTACCGGCACCGGCTTCGACCGGCTCGACTTCACGTATGACGGCGAGGGCCATCGGACGCGGATCGTCGAAACGCCGATGGCCGGCTCACCCATCACCACCCGCGATCTCCGCTACCAGGGCGATGCGATGGTCGAGGAGAGCGTCAACAACGTCATCATCCGGTCGGTCATCGTCGATGACGCCGGAGCACCGACCAAGCTCGTCGTCACCAACAGTGGCACCGCCAACGGCACGTACCTGCCGACCTGGTCGGGCCACGGCGATCTCCTCGCCCTCTGGCAGGTCCAGGCCGATGGCACCCTCACCCTCGCCACATCGGTCACGTACGACACCTGGGGCAAACCCAACGTCACCACCGCCAACGGCATTCCGGATCTCGGCTGGAGTCGCCTCTACGTCGGCCGCTCCGATGTCTGGTGGGACAACGCCTTCGGGGCGGGCCTGCTGTACATGCATGCGAGGACGTACAGCCCAACCCTCGGGCGCTTTCTCCAGCCCGATCCGATCGCTGCCGAGGGCAACCTCTATGCCTATGCCGGGAACTCGCCGATCACCTTTGTAGATCCTGGCGGCCGCGAACGCTATGGGCTCAAACAGGCAGAAGTGGATCGGTGCATTCGAACGCCATGGGAGTGTCCGACATGGGCGCTGATCTCACGCTTCGCTAAAGCCCGGGCCCTGGAGCTCTTTCCGACCTCGGTGGCCAACGATGGCCTCGGCGACGCGTTCCGCCATTGTTTGTGGCAATGCCTACTGACCCGAAATCTTGGCGCACAAAGTGCCAGCGAATGGGGAGCAGCCCATGAATCCGGCGAGAACTCCAATGCAAGTCGCATGGATCTACACAACAATCTCGTCGGGAGGGCGATCGGGACAAGCCTACGGCCGCGTTGGGGTGGCCGCCACAAGGGATTTCTGGTCGCCGAGGCCGCGGAGCAAGGGTGCATGAGTGCTTTGAAGAACGGACGACTCTGGATTCTGAATGCGTCGGGGCAGATTGTCCGCTCTGCGACATGGCGGAAGGGTCATGACTGACCGAAAACTGCGGCGGTCCATCAGATCGGGAAAGGCCTTTGCCCTGGTCTTGATCATCGCTGCGGCCGCGACCGGCGCTCTCTCTGTACGGCAAGCACTCCTTCCGCCCCCTGGCGAGCGGCCTGAGCTCGGCGTGAGGATACAGACAGCCGCCGCGGCACTCGGAGACGGCGAGGCACTCGATATCAACAACTTCACGAACTTCACATGGCAGCGCCTGATCGTCCTCCCAGCATATGCCCCGGACTCAGTCGCGCGCCAGGCCCTCGGGTTTGAGTGGCCCGCCGAGCGCCTTCCGAGCTCCGACAACGATGCTTGGACGACCCTCATCTTTGCGGACGACGGAAGAGTCGTGGCCTGGTGCCAGCTGGAGTCGTCTCGCGTCAACTTTCATTCAGAGCTCTACGCTGGTCCTCTTGTGGTCGCAGCCTCCCAGGCACGCTTCTTGGGTCACTATGGGGCCGATGGCGTCGTTGAGCTCAAGCTGAGTGAAGGATCACCGTGAGCATGTCGTCGGCCGGCACGACGTGCCCACCGGAGGCGACGAGATTCATCACTTCGGCCGGAACGCCCGCAGCTCGGCGCTCTGCCCATACGCACCCCAGCGCACAGCGAACCGCGATACCTCCTGGTGCCTGGCGTGCGCTCCTCACAGATCTACGTGATCGATCCTCAGCCAGGGGGAAACCCCGGCCGCCGGCTCACCCATCACCACCCGCGATCTCCGCTACCAGGCCGACGCCGTGATGGAGGAGAGCGTCAACGGGCTCATCATCCGCTCGGTCATCGTCGACGACGCCGGAGCCCCGACCAAGCTCGTCGTCACGAACAGTGGCACCGCCAACGGCACGTACCTCCCGACCTGAATGGCCACGGCGATCTCCTCGCCCTCTGGCGCACCGAAGCCGACGGCACCCTCACCCT
>JAYWFP010000021.1:0-2672 GCA_043778745.1 Chloroflexota bacterium | reverse complement strand
CCACCAGAGGACCCGCAAGCCGCGCCTGCCACATGGCCACCGTTTCGTGGATCGCGAGACGGTAGTGCGGGTCCGGTTCGGTCTCGGCGTCGTGCCGGAGCGCCCGGAGAGCGGCGGCTGGGTCGCCGAGCGAGAGCTCGATCGAGTGGACCATGGACGCGGCGCTTCCCCAGCGCCGTGGTGCGTTGCTGATACGCGCTTCGAGTCGGCCCGTCTCGGTCGCGATGTCCCGGGCCTCGATGAGACGGCCCATGTCGCGGAGTCCTCGGGCCAGGCCGTTGCCGGCCTCGAGGGTCAGGAGCGGCAGGATGAATTGCCTTGACAGGTCCCATGCCATCCGGTACTGCGCCACGGACTCCTCGCTGCGGCCTAGGGGGCGGAGCGCGAAACCGGTGCGAACCAGGGCCGCCACGTGTGACTCGTCATCGAGCCCTTCGGCCACCTCCAGGATCGTCCCGCTGAGGTTGATCACCTCGTCGGCGCGATCCTCCTGCAGCGCGGCGTCGCCGGCGACGACAAGGGCCGCCAGGTATGCCCGCCGACCCTCCGGCACGAGGTGTTCGATTCCACCGGCGTTCGCGGCCAGGACCCGTGCGCCGGCGAGGGCTCGGGCCGCGGTCTCGCTCCCCGCGCTGGTTTCATGGTCGAGCCACAGTTCAACCTCGGCCTGCAGTGCGTCGAGCTGGATCGTTATGTGGCCCTCGACGAGCGAGGCCTGGCGAGCGCGGTCGATATGGGCGTGCGCGTCGATCGGTCTCCCGAGCCGAAAGGAGGCTCGAGCCGCCTCGGTCTCGGCATGCTGCCGCTCCAGCGGGTCCCGCGTCCGGTCACCCACACTGGACCAGCGACGCTCGGCAAGCTCCTGCTCACCGAGTACTGCCGCCAGCTCCGCCAGTCGGCGGTCCAGCGGGAGCCGGTTCGGGTCGCCGGGGTCGAGGGCGTCGCTGATCGACGCCAGAAGTCGAAGATCGTCGCCGCTCAGGAGGCGCCTGCGGGGGGCCGCGAGGAGGCGCATCGCGAGGTCGATCATCGGCAGCCCCGCGGCGGCCCGATGGTGAAGGGCCTCACGGAGCATCGGCAGATCGTCGCCCGCGGAGGTTTCGATCCAGGTCCCCAGGTTCGCATGAAGTCGTCGGCGCGCTGCGGTGGGAAGTGCCTTCGTGGCTGCCTCCCGGATGAGGTCATGAGCGACGCCGGTGGTCCCCCCTCCGGCGAGAGCCAGGCCGCGAATGACGAGTTCGCTGGACGCTTGGCGCACGCGATCGATCTCCCAGTCGAGCAGGTCGGCAGTCTCAGCGTCTGCGAACGGCCGTGCACCGACGGCCAGCGCGGCGAGGAGTGCGCCCGCGTCCGGGCCGAGGTCGCGAAGGCGGTCATTGATGAGGCTGGATGGATCGGCGGATGCCCGCGACCTGGCAAGGGCTTCCACCCAGAACGGCGAGCCAGCGGCACGGCGCCACAGGTCTCCCGCCGCGGCCTCGTCGAGGTCTCGATCTATGGAACGGGCCAGCCGACGACCATCCTCGATGGCAAGCGGCCCGAGTTCCAGGAGCTCGCGACGATCGGCCGGAAGATCGGTCGCGAGGCTCGCGCGGAACGCCGCGGCGGCTGAAGAAGGCCGCGAGGCCGCGATCATCGCGACGGGCTGACGCGTCGATACCGCCGCATGAAGCACGTAGTAGAGGAGCGCCAGCGACCGCTCATCCACCCACTGCAGATCGTCGATGACGATCAGAATCGGGCCTGCGGCAACCACGGCTCGATGGGCGGCCTCGAAGATTCGAAGCGGATCGCGATCCTGGGTGTCGGGGGTGCTGAAGGCCAGTCGATCCAGCGCCGCGCCTTCGCCGGGTGCCTTCGCGAGATGACGAAGCAGGTCGCCCACGGCCGCGAGCGGCACTGACTGCATCGGCTCGAAGCCCGCGACCCGGATACTGGGCGCCGGAGCCGCGTGACCTCTCGCCTCGCCCAGCTCGCCCAGGAGCTCGCCCAGCAGGCTGCTCTTTCCGCTTCCGGGCTCGCCGGTGATCAGCGCCGCGATTGGCGCCCGCTCGAGGCGAGCGCGACGGACCAGCGCGGCAAGCGAATCAAGCTCGCCCGTACGACCGACGAACGGGACGCTCATGCCGGGAAGGGTAGCCCGCGCCGCGTACCGGCGGCTATGCCTGAACTCAGCGTCGCTTCTTCATGTCGGACAGGATCTCGCGCGCGGCGTTCTGGCCGGGGCCGCCGGTGATGCCGCCGCCGGGGTGCGCACCGGAGCCACACAGATAGAGCCCGGCAAGGCCCCCGATGCGGTACCGGGCATGGCCAAGGAGCGGGCGCCACAGGTAGAACTGGTCCATTCCCGGCTCCGCGTGGAGCGGGTGTCCGCCCGTCAGACCGTACTCACGCTCGAGATCGACGGGGGTGAGCACCTGTCGATGGGTGACGAGCTTGCGGATGCCGGGAGCGACCGATTCGAGTGTACGGATGACCGCGTCACCGAACGCGTCCGCATGGCTCGCCCAGTCGCCTTCGCGGAGCGCATATGGCGCGTACTGGGCGATAACGCTCATGACCTGCGTGCCCTTTTTCGAGCCCTCGACGAGCGACGGGTCGGCAAGGGACGGGATCGTCGCCTCGAGGATCGGCATCTCGGACGAGCGACCGTATTTCGACGCGTCGAACGC
>JAYWFP010000020.1:0-2672 GCA_043778745.1 Chloroflexota bacterium | reverse complement strand
GTGGAGCGCCGGCCTCCGGCGGGGCAGCGAGGCCGAGCTTCAGCGCTGGCTGCGGTTCGCCGAGAGCGCGGTGGATGAGGCCGACCGTATCGCCCGTTTGGCATTCGAGACTGAGCTGGATGTCGACACGAAGATCGATGGATCCTTCGTGACCGAGGCCGACCGCGAGATCGAGCGACTGGTCCGCTCGAGGCTTGCCGACCAGTTTCCGGGCCACGGGATCGTGGGGGAGGAGTACGGCGTTAGCGATGAAGGCGCTGCCATTCGCTGGTTTCTCGATCCAATCGATGGCACCCACAACTTCATGCGCGGAGTTCCGGTCTTCGCGACACTGCTTGCGGTGGCGCGCGATGGCGAGATCCAGGCCGGGATGATCAGCGCACCGGCCCTTGGCCGGCGCTGGTTCGCCAGCCGTGGTGGGGGGGCCTGGGCCACGTCGAGTAACGCCGTTCAACCTGGCACGCCGCGGCGCCTCAAGGTATCGAACGTCGGCTCACTGGCGCGCTCCCAGCTCCTGTTCAGGTCGGTTACGGACATGCGGGCGTCGCGGGTCGCCGGCGGGTTCGACGCGCTGCTGACCCGAGTCTGGCGCGAGCGCGGGTTCGGCGACTTCTGGGGTTACACCCACGTTGCCGATGGAGCCGCCGAGGCTTACGTGGAGCAGGATCTCGGGCCGTGGGACCTCGCGGCGCCGTGGATTCTTGTGGAGGAGGCTGGGGGGCGGATCACCGACTTCGATGGGCGTCGCTCCCTCTATACAGGCGAGGCCCTGGCTTCCAACGGCGCGCTCCACGAGCAGTTCCTCGGAGCCCTTTGGCGCACCCCGACTGGGGAGGACCTACCCCCAGCGCGCTGACGAAAGGCTCGGGGGCAATTCGGGATTGACGCCGGATGGGTTGTCTGACATCTTACGACCGATGCATCCGGGATCAGCGCGTCCGTCCCGTCGCCAGCCGCTCTTCGACGACGTCAGGGGTCGGTTCCTCCTCGCGATCGGCGACGGTGGTCTGGAGCGTGGCGAGCGGCTCCCATCCGAGCCGGATCTTGCAGAACACTTCGGTGTCAGCCGTCCGACGATGCGCGAGGTGTTGCGCAGTCTCGAGGCCGACGGTGTGGTCCGGCGGGTCCACGGCGTCGGAACATTCGTCACGAGACCCGAACCTCTCGTCCGGACGGCGCTCGATCTCGACGTCGGGGTGACGGAGGCCGTGTCGGCCGCACACGCGACCCTCGGGATTGAAGTGGTCCGAACCGCCACGGAAGGGGCACAGCCTTGGGTGGCCGAGGCGCTGGCGTTGCCCTCCGGTGCGGCAGTCTTCTCCGTGGAGCGGGTCATCCGGGCGAACGGGACGCCGGCCGTGCATGGTCTGGATATGATTCCCGCCGTTTTGCTCCGCAATCCGGGTTCCGAGGCGTACGACGGTGGATCTGTCTACCGGTTCTTGGAGCACGCGTGCGGGATTCATCTTGTCGGCGGTGTTGCGGAGGTGACCGCCGTTGGAGCGAACCGGAGGCTCGCCGCGGCCCTGGGGGTATCGGCGAACAGCCCGCTGCTGCGCCTGGACCAGGTGGAGAAAGCAGTCGACGGGCGGCCCGTGCTCGTCTCGCGGGAGCACTACGCACCCGGCATCTTCAGCCTGATGGTTCGTCGGCTCCGGCACCAGCGTGCCGATCTGACCGCTGTGACACGAGAGGAGGTCGAGTCCAGAACATCGTCGTAGCCGCGGATCCGCGGCGGAGGGGGAGTTGCATGACCAAGAGGATCAAAGCAGGAGTGAGAGTGTCATGAATGCGCAATCCAGCGGCATTGCGGCAGGGACCGCCATGACCGACGAACAGGAACTCAGGGCGTTCGGCTATGAGCCGCAGCTCAACCGATCGATGGGATTGATGAGTTCCCTGTCCATCTCGATTTCGTGCATGTGCATCACGGCCGGAATCTTTACGACCTTCGCCTACTCGCTGGGGTTGGTGGGACCGGCCTTCGTGTGGACATGGCTCGCAGTGGCCATCGGCCAATTGCTCGTCGCCTTCGTCTTGGCGGAGCTCGCGGGACGGATGCCGATCAGCGGCTACGCATACCAGTGGACCAGTCGCCTGGTTAGTTCGCACTATGGCTGGTTCGTTGGATGGGCGGGCTTGATGGCCTTCACGCCCGGATTCACCGGGCTGAATCTGGGGCTCGCACCGATCCTGATGCAACGGCTCGGCATCGAGATCACCTCGACTTCAACGCTTGTTGTGGTCGTGGCGATCACGGTGAGCCAGCTCGCCATCAACCTTGCGGGCGTCAGGATCGCCTCGCGGATCAACAATGTGGCGGCATTCACGGCCGAACTCGGCCTGTCCATCGTGCTCACGCTGATCCTCCTGATCGTGGGCTTCGTTACCCATCCTGTCCAGACGATCGGCTTCCTCGGAACGAGCTCCGTATCGGGAGCCGACTTCCCGGTCGCGATCCTCTTGTCGGGCCTCCTTGCGATCTGGGTGCTGACCGGATTTGAAGGCGCTGCCGACCTCGCGGAGGAAACCAAGCTCGCGACCCGTCAGGTGCCACGCGCTGTCGTAACGTCGCTGGCCGTGTCGATCGTCATTGGATTCTTCATGATCGTCGCCCTGACGATCAACATCGACGACTTGGCGGCCACGACCGGCGCACCCGTTCCGATCGT
>JAYWFP010000019.1:0-6467 GCA_043778745.1 Chloroflexota bacterium | reverse complement strand
CGACAGCCGCGCCACGACGACCTGGGTGAGCCCCCAGCCCTTCTTGGGGTCCTTCGGCAGCCGGATCCGGACCTGGTTCGAGGCAAACGTGACCTCGGAGGGCCGAATGCCCGGCAGGGCCCCCGGGCCGAGCAGCGACATCGCGGTCGCGCGTGACAGGCCGGCGCCGAAACGCACGACGAGTTGCCCGTCCTCGCGGGAGATCGAGGAGACGCCGGCGCCCTCCGCGGCGAGGCGGAGTTCCGCGACCTCCGTGAGCCGAACCACGGGTGGTGGCATCGGGCCGAAGCGGTCCGCCACCTCCTGTCGGAAGGCCGCGATATCGCCCGGCGTTCGGGCCCGGGCAAGGCGTCGGTACAGCTCGAGCTTCTGGGCCACGTCCGGCACGTAGTCGTCGGGGAGGTGCGCTTCCAGGGGCAGATCCACCACCGCGGATGGGGCCTCGATCACGGCCACGCGACCCTCACGCGTTGCCTTCCCCTCTTCGACCGCCTCAGCGAGCATCCGTGAATAGAGGTCGAACCCGACGGCGGCCATATGCCCGGACTGCTCGCCGCCCAGGATGTTGCCGGCACCGCGGATCTCGAGGTCGGACAGCGCGATCTGGAAGCCCGCCCCGAGCTCCGAGGCGTTGAAGATCGCCTGAAGTCGCTTCCGGGCGTCATCGCTCATCCGCTCGCGGCGTCGATAGAGGAGATATGCGTAGGCCCGCCTCGCGCTCCGGCCCACCCGTCCCCGCAGCTGGTAGAGCTGGGCAAGGCCGAGGGTGTCGGCACGGTCGATGATGATCGTGTTCGCGTTCGGGATGTCGAGGCCCGACTCGATGATCGTGGTGCACACGAGGACGTCGGCCTGACCGCTGGCGAAGGTGAGCATCACGCTCTCGAGATGACCCTCGGCCATCTGGCCATGACCCACCACGATCCGTACGTCGGGCAGCATCGTGCGGATCTGCTCGGCCTGGGCCTCGATGGTCTCGACCCGATTGTGGACGTAGAACACCTGGCCACCACGATCGAGCTCGCGGAGGATGGCGTCGCGCACGAGCCCGGCCGATGCCTCCGCGACGCGCGTCTGGATCGGCAGCCGATCCTCGGGCGGCGTCTCGATCACGCTCATGTCCCTGATCCCGGCGAGGGCGAGGTTGAGCGTCCGCGGGATCGGGGTCGCGGACAGGGTCAGGACATCGACCTCGCGCCGGATCTGCTTCAGGCGTTCCTTCGCGGCGACCCCGAACCGCTGCTCCTCGTCGACAACGAGCAAACCGAGGTCGCGGAATCGGACGTCCTTCGACAGCAGGCGATGGGTCCCGATGACGAGGTCCACCGATCCGTCAGCCAGGCCGGCGAGCGTCCGCTTCTGGTCCTTCGGCGCGACGAATCGGGACAGGATCCCGACCTGGACAGGGAACGTGGCGAAGCGCGCCGCGAACGTGGCGTGGTGCTGCGCGGCGAGGACCGTCGTCGGCACGAGGACTGCGACCTGTTTCCCGTCCTGGATTGCCTTGAACGCGCCGCGCAGCGCGACCTCGGTCTTGCCGTAGCCGACGTCGCCGACGACCAGCCGATCCATCGGCCGACCAGCTTCCATGTCGTGCTTCATCTCGAGCACGGCCCGGAGCTGATCCGGCGTCTCCTCGTACGGGAACGATGCCTCCATCTCGCCCTGCCACGGTGAGTCGGGTGCGAAGCTGTAGCCCGCCGCATTCGCCCGCGACGCGTACAGGCGCAGGAGCTCCTCGGCGAGATCGGCGACGGCCTTGCGAACGCGCTGCTTGGTCCTCAGCCACTCCGTACCGCCGAGTTTGCTGAGTTGCGGCCGCTCCCCGCCCGAATAGCGCGTGATCCTCGCGATCTGTTCAACCGGGACGTAGATCCGATCTCCGGCCGCGAAGCTGACCTCGAGGTAGTCGCGCTCGTCGCCTTCGCCGGCACTCCGCCGAAGCATCCGCTCGTAGCGCGCGACGCCGTGATCGATGTGGACGACGAGGTCGCCGGCGGTCAGGCGCTCGAGGATGTCGCGCGGCACCACCCGGCGCATGGCCTTGGGTCGACGGACGCGAACGTTCCCGAACAACTCGCGATCCGTAATGAACAGGAGCCCGTCGGGTCCGCCCGCGAATCCACCATTGAGGCTGCGTTCAATGAGCACGACGGCGCCTGGAGGTGGCGGACTGGTCACCTTGCCGGTGACCGCGGTTTCGTGCCCTGCTTCCGCGAGCAGTTCGGACAGTCTCGGGGCCTGATCGGATGCGATCACGATCCGCGCCGGCGTCCCTGCGTCGGTGGCACGCCACGCTGTCACCGCTTCACCAAGTTTCGCTGCCCGACCGATCGGCATCGATGGCTCCGACCAACCGAAGAGGTCGCCGGACGACAGGCCGCCGCGAGCTATGGCGGCACTCGGCGCGGCTGATTCCCAGGTCAGCTCGAGGGTCCGAAGCCCACGCAGACGAGCGATCCAGTCCTTCCGCCCCAGCAATGTCGCAGGCCAGCGGCGTGGCACGTCGCCCGCTTCGGTCAGCTCGGCCCGGCGCTCGTCTGCCTGGCGCCACAGGAACTCCGCAGCCTCGGCAAGATCGCCGGGCTCGTCGAGGACGAGCAAGGTTCCCGGGTCGACGTGATCAAGCCCCGTGCTCGGCGCCAGAATCGGAGCCCAGATCTCGGCCGCGTCGCCGACATCGGCGGCGCGTGATCCCGAGGCCGGGCGCGCCGCGTCCTGGGCAGCTCCCGTCAGCCGCGCAAGGTCGCTCGCCATCCGTTCGGGCAATGCGCCGACGAGCGCGCCGAGCCGTTCGGCGAGCGCACCCGCCGCGTCCGACGGGAGCAGGAATTCGGATGCCGGCAAGAGGGTCACGACATCGACCTTGGACACGGTTCGCTGATCCGTGGGATCGAAGGTTCTGACCGAATCGACTTCGTCCCCGAACAGTTCGATCCGGACCGGTAGGGCGGCCGACGGCGGAAAGACATCGATGATCCCTCCGCGCCGCGCGAACTCGCCCTTGCCGGCGACCTCGAGGACCGGGCTGTAGCCCAGCTCGAGGAGCTCACGGAGCAGAACGGTCTGGGTCACTCGGGCGCCAACCCGGAGCTCGCGCGGCGTTGTGGGTAGGAGCTCCGGAGCGATCGTGTGCTGAATAAGCGCCTGAACGCTTGCCACGAGGATCCGGGCTCGGCCGCTTCTCCATGACGCGAGCGCGGCGACACGAGCCGCCGTCTCGTCGGCAACGAGCTCGCTGCGTTCATAGGCGAGCGCGGTTCTCGGTTCGAGGACAGCGACGGCACCGACGTCACCGACCCAGGCGGCCAACTCCTCGGCCACGCGATCCCCGATTTCTGCGTCTCGGGCGACCCAGAGGATCCGCTCGCCGGCCGACAGAACGAGCGCCGCCGCAAGATAGCTCTTCGCCCCATGCGGAACCTGGGTGAGGCTGGCGTGAGGCGCGGTGCCGGCGTGGGGCGCGGTGCCGGGGGCGCGGCCGAGTGCCGAATCCGCAGGCCCGACATCGGGGGAGCCCAACCGCGCACGCAATGCCTCGAACGCCCCGGAATTCGCGAGCAGCGGAGGGAGACCCGACAGGTCGGGCAGGCGGCGACCCGCGCCGTGGCCGTCGACGGACCGGTGCCCATCACCCGACGCGGCGCCATCGTGATCGTGTTCTGCGCGCCGATCGGCGGTGAGTTCGGCGACCTGTTCGTCGACGCGCCGCTCCCATCCACGACGCCCTCGGTGCGGCGCCATCGTCACTCGGGCGCCTCGGTTTTCACCTTGCGCCAGCCGGTCCTGGTCCTGCGAACGCCGTCTTCGCCCGGGGGTCCGCCGACTTCGCCAGGCGGAGCGAGCAGGCTCGCGTCCGGGGGACGGAGTTCGAAGGCGTTGTGCCGATTTGCCGCCTTGTTCAGCCCGTCGCGCGCCCATGCCTCGATGGCATCGGCCGCCGCATCGAGAAGCTCGTCGAGTCGCAGGCGTTCCTCGGGATCGAACGTCGTCAGGACATGATCGACGAAACCGCGATCCGGGGCCCCGATCCCGATCCGGAGCCGGCTGAAACGCTCGGTCTCGAGCTCGTCGATGATCGAGCGGAGCCCGTTGTGGCCACCCGGGCCACCTCCCTCCCGGAACCGCAACTTCCCGAATGGCAGCGAGAAATCGTCAACGACCACGAGAATCTCATGAAGTGGCGCCCGGTCCCGCGCGAGAACCTTGCGGACCGCTATCCCGGACTCGTTCATGAACGTCATCGGCTTGACAAGGAGCAGGTCCAGGCCCTTGTACCGGCCGCCCACTGCGACCGCGGCATCCTTGTTCCGGGCGCGGCCTGACCACCCAGCACGGTCTGCCAGGCGGTCAACGACCATCCAGCCGACGTTGTGACGGGTCTGCGCGTACTGCTGGCCGGGGTTCCCCAGCCCGATCACGATCTTGGAGGGCACGTCTGGACTGATGGTACGCGAGCGAGGGCTGATGCCGGGAGGTTCCGGGTCCGGGGCGCGGGGGCGGGGCGCCGCGGGCCAATTCGCCGATTCCTGCCAAATCGACATCACCGGTCGAGAAGGCCAACTCCGGTGGGTGCTGACCGGCTTCGATGCAGTACTGGAGCTCGCGTTCGTGCTCAGTTCGTGCGCGGTCTTGCCTGGCTGTAGCCCAACATCAGTCAGATCGAGCGATTCGAGGCGCAACAGGCTGCCAAGTCGTCCTCCTGTGTCGATCTGGCAGGAAGTCAGGGGACACGGAACGCGAGTGCCGGGTGGGTGACGTCCGGAACGGCGGTAAGACGCTCCCCGGCTATCGCCCAGCTATCGCCCAGCTATCGCCCCGTTATCGGAACCGCTATCGGAACCGCTAGCGGAACCTCTATCGACCAGGGAGGAAACCCAGCAGTTCCTGCTCGAGTGCCCGCATCGCGGCCTCCTCGACCGGGTCGGCGTGGTCCCAGCCGCAGATGTGCAGCGTTCCGTGGGTCAGGAGCAGCCGGAGTTCGTGCTCCGTCGACCAGGTGACGTCGCCCGTCTGGCCGCCCCGGCCATCCGCCGCCTGGGCCGCGGCTCGCTCCACGGATACGACGATGTCGCCCAGCGGCAGGCGGACGCCTGGGGGAAGCGCGAATGCGCGGCCCGGGGCCTGAGTCGTCGCGGCGGCCCTTGAAGTCGTCCCACGTGCCCGGGCAGAGCTCGTCCCGCTGGCCAGGGCACGCGCCGGCGCGCGACCCTGGTGGTCGGGAAACGAATCAGGCGACAGCAATGGGAATGACAGGACGTCCGTCGGACCCTCATGACCGAGGTGCGCTTGGTTGAGGCCGGCGAGCTCCTCGTCGTCAGTCAGGATCACCGACAGCGACGCTGCCGGCGCGGCACCCGCCGCGCCAAGGGCGGCGGCAACAACGCGGGCGATCTCGCTGCGCGACAGGCTCTGCGTGACCATCTCGCGAATGGTCAACTCGATCCGCCACCCATCGACGATGTTCGCTCGGGTCACCCGAGAACCGTGGGTGGATTCCTCGGGGCGGCGGCCGGTCCGGCGTCGATGCGACCGCCTGCGGGCCCACCGGCATCCGAGCGCGGCCCACCGGATTCGCCTGGGGGCCGACGCTGCGCATCATCCGAGCCGGCACCGGGCGCCTCGCCATCGTGAGCATCAGTCTCGGCAGCCTCGGCATCCGCTCGACCGGCGCGCGATCGACGAGACGCAGAGTCGGCCGCGGTTGCGGATCCGCCGCCCGACGCCGCGCGCCGTGCTTCGAGTTCGACGATCTTGCTCTGCGGGTAGGCGACTCGCTGGTGATACATCCCGAGCAACTGCTGGACGAAGGCCTCCTCGATCAAATCGAGATCGCGAAACGTGAGGTCGCATTCGTCGAACTGCCCATCGGATGTCCGGTCCGCCATGATCCGGGCGACCATGCCGCGGATCGCGGGTTCGTCGCGGGACGTGAGGGATCGAACGGACGCTTCGACGCCGTCGGCGAGCATGATCAGGGCGGCTTCGCGGGACTGCGGCTTCGGACCGGAGTGGCGGTACCGTCGAGTGTCAACGGCCTCCGCCGCGTGCCGGCCGGCCTCGGTCGCAAGGCCACCGTAGGGTTCCGCAGCGGCCTCGCGTGCCTTGGCGTGGAAGAAGCTGATCATCGCCGTTCCGTGGTGCTGTGGGATGAAGGCGATGAGCGCCTTGGGCAAGCGAGCCTGATACGCGATATCGATGCCGTCGGCGACGTGGGCCTTGAGCATCTGGGACGACTCTTCCGGGGACAACTGGTCGTGCAGGTTCTCGCCGCCCGCCTGGTTCTCGATGAAACCGACCGGGTTCGCGAGCTTGCCGATGTCGTGGTAATAGGCCGCCACGCGGGTCAGGAGCGGGTCGGCACCAACGGCCTCTGCCGCGCGCTCGGCCAGGTTTCCGACCATCAACGAGTGGTGATAGGTCCCGGGCGTCTCGATGAGCAGGCGACGGAGCAAGGGCTGCGATGG
>JAYWFP010000018.1:0-2685 GCA_043778745.1 Chloroflexota bacterium | reverse complement strand
GCGGCTGGCGCTGTGAGCGATGCGTGCCTCGCGGCTGGCGCTGTGAGCGATGCGTGCCTCGCGGCTGGCGCTGTGAGCGATGCGTGCCTCGCGCCTCGCGCCTGTTGGGTGCCGGCCTGTCGGGCCCGTCGCCCTCACGCTGGCACACCACGAGCCCCAGAAACGAGCCCAGTTCGTGGTATCGACTGTGCGCGGCCGAATCACCCCCACCTACGAACCGGGTTCGTGCTAGGCACCGGATCCGGGGCCACGGGAGCGGCGACGCGTGCCCCCAGCGCAGTCTCCGAGCACGAACCGCCGGCCATCGGGCGCGTTCCGGTGGCCGCTCGGGCGGTGGCCTGCACCTACCACGAGTGGGGTTCGTATCTGGGTGGATCCTAGTCGTGCCGTGGCCACCGGGAGGGAGGGTCCGCGGGCCGCGGGCCGGGGGACGGCGAGGGGTGCGGGGCGTTGGCACGGAACATGGGAGCCGCGTGGCCCGGGAGCTCGTGAGCGTGCTGCGGGCGGTGCCGCTCGACCTCGATCGGCTGGCGCGGCGGCGGGTCGCACCACCTCGGGCTCCGAAGCGGTACCGTAGGGCCACTCGCGTGACCCCCAGCCAGGGGTGACGCGGGGAGAGCCCGGAGGACGCGGAACCGCCCTTCGGGCTCGTTTCATTCCAGTCGAACGATCGTCGGCGTGCTCCTCGCCCTGATCCCGACATCGTAAGAACCCTGCAGAGTACGGACTAGCTGATCTCGTCGGTCCCGGCGAGAGCGTAGAGGTCGAAACCGAGGCTCGCGTTCAGCTCGGACAACGACGCCGAAACCTCAGGAATGACGATCACGAGCGGACCTTGGGCCTCCATGCAATAGATCGCCGCCTCGACGTCGGCCTCATATCGCTGACCCAACGCCACGAATGTCGCCCAAGATGGGCGCATTCGCGCCAGGAGGGCATCGAGGTGATCATGGAACTCGTCGGCTTCGCCGAGCCCGGAGTCGATCAACCAGACTCCTTCCTTGTAGGGCAGGCCCGTCCGCGGCTTCGAGTCCCCAGTCTTCCATCCGCGGTCCGGAGCAATGCCCGTCGCCTTGGTGATCTCAGAGGGGTCGAGGTCCGGTCCTCCCAAGGAGTACCAGACATGACGACTGTCATTCGGATGTCCGCCGCTCAAGTCGGCGAGTTCCTTCCTTCGGTCCTTCATGCCGGGACTGTCCCTCACGGCGTCTGTCTGGTCAAGCGGTGCTTGCCAGCGGTCTTCACTCGCCCCGCACGTCTACAGTTGACGGATGAACGACGTGAAACTTGGCGCGCTCTTTTGGAATCAATACACGACGTGGCCTGCGATGCTCCAGGCGGGCGTCCGCGCCGATCGACTCGGCTTCGACACGCTCTGGACGTGGGATCACCTCTATCCGATCGTCGGGTCGTGGGAGGGCCCGATTCTCGAGGGCTGGACGGTCCTCACTGGCTGGGCGATGGCCACTGAGCGGATCCGGATCGGGCTGATGGTCGGGGCGAACACGTTCCGGGAGCCGGCCGTGACGGCGAAGCTCGCGACCACGCTTGATCACGTAAGCAACGGCCGCGCCATCCTTGGGATCGGGGCCGCCTGGTTCGATCGCGAACACGCGGCCTATGGACTCGAGTTCGGTGACGGGCCACCGGATCGGCTTCGCTGGCTCGGGGAGGCCCTGCCGATCATCCGCGGCATGCTCCACGGCGAACGGCCTTCCGCAGCCGGCCCGCACTACGCGGCTCTCGAGGTCCGGAACGACCCACCGCCGATCCAGGCGCACCTGCCACTCCTCATCGGGGGCGGAGGCGAAAAAGTCACGCTCAAGCTGGTCGCGCGCTACGCGGATGCGAACAACGTCGGCGGCGGACTGGCCGCTGTTAAGCGCAAGGACGCGATCCTCATCGAGCATTGCGAACGGATCGGGCGGGACCCGGCCGAGATCGAGCGCACCACGGGCGTCGGCACCGTGATCATCCGCGATTCGCGGGCCGAGGCGCGGCGCGTCTTCGAGGCCATGTTCGCCGGCAACGGCAACGCCCGGGTCTGGGAGGACCAGCCGGTGGGGACGCCGGAGGACGTGATCGCGATGCTTGCGCCATACCCCGAGATCGGCTATCGCCATCTCATCGCGGGCTTCCCGGCACCGCACGATGATGAGTCGATGACCCGGCTCGCGACGGAGGTCCGGCCGGCACTGGAGCGCGACTGACCGTCTGTTTGTGCGTTTGGGCGGGACCTGCGAGCGTCCGCGGCAGCTCGATGGTCGACTTGGGACCCTCGGCGGGTTACCGTGCGGCCATGAGCAACCAGCGACGCACCGGATCCGCGGCAGTCTCGTGGGGCCCCGGCCGGATCGACCGGTTCTGGGTCGACTTCGACGGGGGCCTGATCCATCGAGCATTCGCCGATGGCACCTGGCTGGCACCCGAGTCTCTCGGTGGCTCGCTCGCTTCCGCCCCGGCGGTCACGGCCTGGGCGGTCGATCGGATGGAGGTCTTCGGGGTGATGCCGGATGGCGAGCTCTGGAACCGATACTGGGATGGCACGTCGTGGCACGCCTGGGAGTCACTCGGCGGAGATCTCGATGGATCGGAAGCCCCGGCGGCGACATCGTGGGGTCCGGATCGGCTCGATGTCTTCGCCCTCGGCCGTGACGGCGCGACCTGGCATCGCTGGTGGGACGG
>JAYWFP010000017.1:0-2685 GCA_043778745.1 Chloroflexota bacterium | reverse complement strand
CCGGCGGCGTGAAGTTCGAACCGTGCCACCATCACGCGGCGGTTGGCCCGATGGCCGGCGTCGTGAGCCCGTCGATGCCGGTCGTGGTGGTCGAGAATGCCGCCGCTGGAAGGCGGGCCCACGCGACCCTCAACGAGGGCCTCGGCAAGGTCCTCCGGTTCGGGGCCTATGACGCGTCGGTGCTCGATCGGCTGCGCTGGTTCCGGGACGTCCTCGGTCCGACGCTCTCGGCGACGCTCAAGGCCTCCGGGCCCATCGATCTTCGGAGCCTGACCGGTCAGGCCCTGCAGATGGGCGACGAAGGTCATAACCGCAACATCGCAGCCACATCGCTGTTCGTGCGCATGCTCGCGCCGTGGATCGTGCGGACGACGGACACGGCAACCGCGGCCGGCGTCCTCGACTTCCTGCGCGGCAATGACCACTTCTTCCTGAATTTGTCCATGGCCGCCTGCAAGTCCGCTCTTGATGCGGCTCATGGAATCCCCGGCTCGTCCGTCGTGACAGCCATGAGTCGGAACGGTGTCGACTTCGGGATCCGACTGTCCGGAACCGGCGATCAGTGGTTCACCTCGCCGGTTGGCGTCCCCGACGGCCTGTACTTCCCGGGCTATGGACCCGAGGATGCCAACCCCGATCTCGGCGACAGCGCGATCACCGAGACCTTCGGAATCGGTGGTTTTGCGATGGCAGCTGCCCCGGCGATCGTCCGATTTGTCGGTGGCACAGCCGCGGATGCACTCGAGTTCACCCGCCTGATGGGTCGGATCACGCTGGGTCGCAATCCCAGTTACGCCCTGCCTTCGCTCGCCTTCGCCGGAACGCCGACCGGCATCGACGCTCGCCGTGTCGTGGATTCGGGGATCGCCCCGGTCATCAACACCGGTATTGCCCATCGCCAGGCCGGCATCGGGCAGATCGGCGCCGGGATCGCCAGGGCACCGCTCGGCTGTTTCGCCGATGGCATTCGGGGACTTGCCGCGAGCCTCGGGATCACGCCGGCTGGCGCGACGGATGGCGTGCCCGCCACGGCAGGCCTGGGCCGCTGATGGAGCACCGCGCGGTGATCGCAATCGGAGGCAACGCCCTGATCCTCGATGGCCAGCGCGGGACCATCGACGAACAGCGCGACAACGCCACCGAGACCGCCCGGCACATTGCGGACCTTGTCGCGAAGGGTTGGGGCGTCGTTGTCACCCACGGCAACGGTCCGCAGGTCGGCTTCATCCTCCTGCGATCCGAGCTGGTCCCCGACGATGCCCCGGTGCCCAAGCTGAGCCTCGAGATGTCGGTGGCCGATTCGCAGGGCGGGATCGGGCACATTCTTGGGGAGGCTCTCCTCAATGAGCTCGCGAAACGCGGCCTCCCGGACCTGGTGGTGTGTGTCCTCACCCACGTCGTCGTGGATGCGTCTGATCCCGCATTCGATCGCCCGACGAAGCCGATCGGGCCGTTCTACACAAAGGCTGAAGCCGAAGCCAAGGCCGCGCGGGCTGGCTGGACGATCATCGAGGACAGTGGCCGCGGCTATCGCCGCGTGGTGGCCTCGCCGCAACCACAGCGGATCGTGGAGCTCCCGCAGATTCGCGCCCTGGTCGATGCCGGATTCGTCGTGCTCGCCGTCGGAGGCGGGGGCATCGCCGTCGTTGAGACGGCACCAGGGCAATACCGTGGTGTCGAGGCGGTCATCGACAAGGATCGAGCGTCAGCGTTGCTCGGCGCGAGCCTCGAGGTACCGCTCCTCATCCTGTCAACCGGCGTCGAGCAGGTGGCCATCCACTTTCGCCAGCCCGACGAACGCTGGCTGGCCCGCATGACGGCGTCGGAGGCGGCTGCCTACAACGCCGCGGGAGAGTTTCCGAAGGGCAGCATGGGCCCAAAGGTGGAGGCAGCCATCCAATTCCTTGCACGCGGTGGAGAGGAGGTCCTGATCACGACACCTGCCGCGCTCAGTCGCGCGATTGCCGGGGAGACCGGCACCCGGGTTGTCCGGGACGGGTGATCTGGTCCCAGGTGACACGGACGTCCAACGCGGCGTCGGCCGGCGTCCGATGACAACCAGCATCGAGGCTCAGAACAGGAGGCACTGATGGCAAAGGTCAACGCGGAACCGTATGACTTCGAGTTCACGCTCAACAAGACCGCGCTGGTGATGATCGACTTCCAACGCGACTTCGTCTACCCGGGCGGCTTCGGAGAATCGCTCGGGAATGACACCTCGATGCTGCTCAGGGCGGTCAAGCCGGCCCAGAAGGTACTCGAGGCCTGTCGGGCAGCCGGCATGTTCGTAATCCATACCCGGGAGGGGCATCGACCCGACCTGTCCGACTTGCCAAGGGCCAAGAAGGAGCGTGGCAACGCGCCCCTCCAGATCGGCGACAAAGGGTCCATGGGGCGTCTGCTCGTGCGCGGCGAGTACGGGCACGGAATTGTTGACGAGCTTCTCCCGATCGAGGGCGAACCGATCGTCGACAAACCGGGCAAGGGTGCGTTCTATGCAACGGACATGGACACGATCCTCCGCATGCGAGGAATTGAGAGGCTCGTTTTCACCGGCGTGACCACGGAGGTCTGCGTCACCACGAGCGTGAGGGAGGCGAACGATCGCGGCTTCGATTCACTGGTCCTGGAGGACTGCACGGGCTCGTATTTCCCCGAGTTCCAGCTGTCCGCGCTGGCGATGAT
>JAYWFP010000016.1:0-6475 GCA_043778745.1 Chloroflexota bacterium | reverse complement strand
GCACAACTCCAACTCGTCGAGGACGCCCTGGTCGGGCTCACCGATGGGACCTACGGGACCTGCCGATCCTGCGGCAACGCGATCGCCGTCGATCGACTCGAGGCGATCCCGTGGGCAGCGACCTGCATCGGCTGCGCGCGTAACCCCACGCGATGACGCGGTTCGTGGCCCTGGATCGCGGCCACGCCAGCGGACCCGTCTCGGAGGTCCCGGAAGGGGGCCAAGCGCCGCTCGTGACGATCGAGGACATCCGTGCGGCGGCGGACCGCCTCGTCGGCGTCGCCCTTCGTACGCCACTCGTCACGTTCGACGTCGGGCCACCACTCATCGTCCTCAAGGCGGAGTCCCTCCAGTCGATCGGCGCGTTCAAGATCCGGGGCGCCTACAACGCCATCGCCCAGCTGAGCCCGGCCGAACGGGCCCGGGGCGTGGTGACCCATTCGTCTGGCAACCACGCTCAGGGCGTGGCTCGGGCGGCGCGACTGCTCGGGGTTCGGGCCACGGTCGTCATGCCCGAGGATGCCCCCGAGATCAAACGGGCGCGGGTCGAAGCGGACGGCGCCACGATCGTGACCGTTGGAATCGAGAGCGGTGCGCGCGAGGAGATGGCCTGGCGGCTGGTGGACGAGCAGGACCTCGTGCTGGTGCCGCCCTATGACGACGACCGCGTGATCGCCGGTCAGGGGACCTGCGGGCTGGAGATTGCCGAGGACGTACCGAATCTCGCACTGGTCCTCGTTCCCATCGGCGGGGGCGGGCTTGCCAGTGGCGTCGCGGCAGCGATCAGGGCACTCCGTCCGGCCGCCCGGATCGTCGGGGTGGAGCCAGAACTCGCAGCGGACGCCGCAGAATCGCTCGAGCTCGGGCACATCGTCCGTTGGGCTGGCGCGGCAACCGCCCGGACCATCGCGGACGGGACCCGGACCCAGGCGATCGGCGAGCGGCCGTTCGCCCACCTGTCGCGGCTCCTCGACGGCGTGGTCACGGTTTCGGAGGCCGAGATCGCCCGGGCGGTGCGACTCGGAGCCGAGCGGTCGAGGCTCGTGGTGGAGCCATCAGGGGCGCTCACGATTGCCGCCGCCGCATTTCACGCCCACGATCTTGGGCTTGCGACGCTGACTGGAACCGTCGTTGCTGTCGTGAGCGGCGGCAATGTCGATCCCGTGCGCTACCGCTCCCTGCTCGCGGCGCCCCCGTCCGACTGATCCGTCGCCGCGTCGGTTCGACGGGCTCGGAACGCCGCCTCGCGCTCCCGCAGGGCTGCTCGTTCGGCGTCGACCCTGCGGTCGGCGGTCGCGGATGATTTCGATTCGCTGCGCATCCAGCCGGCGAGCACCGCCAGCGTCGCGACGAGGAAGATCACGTCCCCGACGAACCACATGATCCCGGCGGCAAGGCGCTGATCGGCCAGGGCATCGATTCCGTACGGCGCACCGAGGGTCACGTAGTGCGCATACAGAGGATGTTCGGCAAACAGGATCGCCATGGCGAGGAACGAAGCCTGCGGCAACTGGAGGAAGACGTACGCAATTCGGGCGGGGTAGGTCATCCGCCCGGGGGCCGGATCCACGGCGACGAGCGGCCACCAGAAGAGCAGACCGGCCGCCAGGAAGAGCCCGTGTTCAAGGTCATGGACGAGCCGGTCCTCGAGCGATTGGTCGAACAGCCCTGAGAAGTGGGTACCCCACATGACCCCGGCGAAGACGAGCCAGGCGACAACGGGATGTCCGATCAGCCCCACGATCCGGCTGTGAAGGAACGGGAGGAGGACCCGCTGTCGAGTGGCCGGTGAGGCCGCTCGAAGCAGTTGGGTGAGCGGTGCTGCGAGCGCCAGGAGCGGCGGGGCGACCAGCGTCAACAGCAGGTGTTGGACCATGTGCAACGAGAAGAGGGTCGTGTCGTATCGGGCGATACCCGACTGGAGGGCCACGGCGATCACCCCGAGCCCGGCCAGGAACAGCCATCGTTGACGATGCGGCACCGGATGAACTGGATGCCCCCGGTCAATCAAGCGAAGCAGGAACCACCAGCCGACAGCCGCCACGAACAATCCGAGGGCGACGACCGGGTCGATGTCCCAGCCGAGGATCAGGTTCGCAGCGTCGGGCGGGTCGACCGGCGAGAGCCCGTGAGCCGTTACGGTTCCCGGTCGGGCTATCCACCCAATGATCGCCACGAGGATCCCGGACAGGCGAAATCGGTGCGACGCTGGCTCCACGAACGCATGGTCCCACGGTGCCGCGCGGTGCACCCGCGAGACGGAAGGCCCTCGGGTATCATTCGAACGGCTCGCCCGATGAGGGTGGCCCCGAATCGCGCCCCGCCGGGGTCCGTCCCGACCACCGGCATCGTCACCTTCATCGATCCGAGGACCGCCGATGTCGACTAGCCCCAGGAAGCGACCTGCGCCGGACGTACTCGTCGCCGGCCTCGTCGTGGTCATCCTGGTCGCGCTCGTCATCGCCGTCTTTCTCACGGGCTTCGGCAACACCCTCTTTCCGCCGGACGCGGTGACTGAGCAGGGACGCGAGGTCCGCGGGCTCTACAACATCGTGTTTGCGATCGCGGTCGCGATCTTCCTCCTCGTCGAGGGCCTGATCGTTTGGAGCGTCCTGCGCTATCGACGACGCCCGACGGACATTGAGCTGCCCACCCAGACGCACGGCAACAACCTTGTCGAAGTGATCTGGACGGTCATTCCGACGGTCATCGTCCTCTACATGTTCGTGATCTCGTGGCAGACGCTCAACCACGTCGACGCGGTGAGCGCGCAACCGGACATCCGGATCCATGCGATCGCGGGTCAGTTCCAGTGGCAGTTCGAGTACCTGGATCAGGACGGCAAGAAGGTGGCGACGCAGCTGGCGCCGGCCTACGACGTCGACACGGGCATTGGCGGAATGGCTGTTCCCGTCGGCCGATCCGTTCAAGTGACGCTCGACAGCCCGGACGTGATTCACGCCTTCTACGTCCCGCGGTTCCTGTTCAAGCGGGACGTGGTCCCGGGCCAGACCAACGTCTTCGAGTTCACCGTTGATGCCACCGAGGCCGGGCAGGTCTTCCGTGGCCAGTGCGCGGAACTGTGCGGCACCGGCCACCGCAAGATGCTCTTCTCCGTGATCGCCCTGTCCCAGGTTGACTACGACACGTGGCTGCGGGCGCTCGTCGAGAAGTCCAACGCCACCCCGGCGCCGCTGCCCAGCGGAACCGTCCTGAACGTCACGGCCGAGGGAATCAAGTTCGACACGGCGAGCCTCGAGGCTCCGGCCGACGCGCCCTTCGCCATCGCGTTCACGAACAAGGATCCGGCCGGCGTCACCCACGATATCGACATCCGGGATTCGAGCGGCACGGTCCTCGAGAACGAGGACGTGATCCCGGGTGGGACGACCGCCAACTACGCGCTTGCCCCGCTGCCTGCCGGCACGTACACCTTCTTCTGCTCGATCCATTCGAACATGACCGGCACCCTGACCGTGAAATAAGGAAACCGGAATGGCAACCCACGCGCTGAATCCCGCAACCTCGACCTACTCCAGGGGGGTCCTGTACGACTGGTTGACGACCACCGATCACAAGAAGATCGGGATCATGTACGTCATCAACTCGTTCCTGTTCTTCCTGATCGGCGGGATCCTCGCCCTCGTGGTCCGCACGGAACTCGCGGCTCCCGGCCTCCAGTTCCTGACCGACGAGCACGTGTACAACGAGATGTTCACGATGCACGCCACGCTGATGATCTTCCTGTTCGTCATCCCGATGCTGGCGGGCCTGGGCAACTACATCGTGCCGCTCCAGATCGGCGCCCCTGACATGGCCTTTCCGCGGATCAACGCCATGTCCCTGTGGATGCTGCCGCTCGGCGGGATCCTGCTCATCGCGAGCTTCTTCACGGGTGGTACGGCTGCGGCCGGGTGGACCAGCTATCCGCCCCTGTCACTCGACGGTCCGCTCAAGTCGCCGGGATCCGGACAGGATCTGTGGATCGTGGCGCTGATTCTCATCGGCACCAGCTCGATCCTCGGCGGCATCAACTTCCTCGTGACAATTTTCAAGATGCGTGCCCCCGGGATGACCCTGTTCCGGATGCCGATCATGGTCTGGACCGTCCTCGTGACGAGCGTCCTCGTGGTCATGGCGACGCCGGTCATCACCAGCGCTCTGGTGATGCTGTTCATCGATCGGAACTACGGCGGCCACTTCTTCGATCCGTTCGGGGGCGGCAGTGCCGTGCTGTACCAGAACATTTTCTGGTTCTACTCGCACCCGGCTGTCTACGTCATGGTTCTGCCGGCGATGGGCGTGATCAGTGAGGTCCTGCCGGTCTTCAGCCGGAAGCCGCTCTTCGGGTACAAGGCCTTCATCTTCGCGACCGCCGGCATCGGCGCCCTGGGCTTCTCGGTCTGGGCCCACCACATGTTCACGACGGGTGCCGTATTCCTGCCGTTCTTCAGCCTGCTGACGTTCCTGATCGCGGTTCCGACCGGGGTCAAGATGTTCAACTGGGTGTTCACGCTCTTCCGGGGCCAGCTGACGTTCTCGACGCCGCTCCTGTTTGCTCTCGGCTTCCTGACGATGTTCCTGATCGGCGGCATCAACGGCGCGTTCAGCGCCTCCGTGCCGGTGGACTTCGCCCTTCACGACACGTACTGGGTGGTGGCCCATCTCCACTACGTGCTGTTCGGCGGGTCCGTGTTCGGCGTTTTCGCCGGTCTGTACTACTGGTTCCCCAAGATGTTCGGCCGGATGCTGGACGAGGGACTCGGCAAGATCCACTTCGTGCTGATGTTCATCGGTTTCAACCTGACCTTCTTCCCGATGCACATGCTCGGGCTGGCGGGCATGCCGCGTCGAATCGCCGACTACGCCGGCGACGCCGGCTGGAATGACTGGAACATGGCCGCGACCATTGGCGGCTTCCTGATCGCGGCGTCCATGCTGCCCTTCCTGTGGAACGTGTTCGCGTCGCTCCGGAACGGGAAGATCGCCGGCGACGATCCGTGGGAGGGCAACACCCTCGAATGGGCGACATCATCCCCGCCTCCGCCCTACAACTTCGATCACCTGCCGGAGATCCGCAGCGAGCGGCCCGTGTTCGATGCGCGGCACGGCGCCGACGGGCACTGAGGGAGCAGCCAACGTGACCGTCGACAGCCACGCCATGGTCCCCGTCGAGCACGGCCCGGTCTTGGGCCTGGCTCACGATGCGCGGGGCGGGATCAGCAACCCGATCCTCGGGATGCTCCTGTTCATCAGCTCCGAGGTCATGTTCTTCGCCGGACTGTTTGCCGCCTATTTCAGTACGAGGGCGAACTTCGTCGACGCGAACGGGATCAAGCAATGGCCACCGAGCGAGTTCGCCGACATCCTCAACCCGTTCTCACTGATCCTCGTGGCAACGGTCATCCTGGTCCTCAGCTCGGTCACCCTCCAGATGGCGATCTGGGCGATCCGGAAGGACGACCGGCGGGGCTTCCTGCGCAACATGGCCGCCACGTTCATCCTCGGGATCCTGTTCCTCCTGATGCAGGCCTACGACTACAGCCTGTTGTTCAGCGACGGACTTACGATGGGATCGGGACCATTCGGAACCACGTACTTCACGCTCACCGGGTTCCACGGGGCCCACGTCTTTGGCGGCGTGATCATGCTCGGGGTCATTCTCTACCGCGGCATGACCGGGCAGTTCTCGTCCCGCCACCACGACGCCGTGGAAGCGGCGTCGCTGTACTGGCACTTCGTCGACGTCGTCTGGATCATCCTGTTCTCCATCCTCTACTTCCTGTAGCCGAAGGAAGGCCATGCATCCGATCCGCCAACCCCGGAACGTAGTCATCATCGGCGTCGGGTTCATCGTCGTGGGCGCGCTGTACGCCCTCGGGGCAGTTCCCCTCGGCTACCACATCGAATGGGCCGGGGTCACGATGCTCGGGGCGCTCGGAATCGCCATGTCGCTCATGGCGTACGTCCTCATCGCCGGCTCGTCCCGGGACTGAGGCGCCCGGTCCATGCAGGAGCTCTGGAAGTCCATCCTCGAGCTGCTCTCCCGTGTCGTCACGCCCGAATGGGGCGAGCTGATCAAATTGATCCCGGTTGCCCTGCTCGTGGTCGTAGCGCTCTTCTTCGCCCTCACGATCCGCCGATATGCGACCGTCGGTCCGGCCCGACGCGCCCCGACGCGGTTCACACCCATCGCACCGCCGGATATCCATATGCCCGGCCCGTCCTATTCGCCCGTTTTCGCTGCGCTCGGCATGGGCGCCCTGTTCTGGGGCCTCGTGGTCGGCGGGACCGCCCTGTGGGTGGGTCTCGTGATGCTGGTCCTGGCGCTCCTGTACTGGGGCCGCGAGGCGATTCATGAGTACGATCGGGCCGCGCATGTCGATGCGCACGCCGCAGTTCCCGAGGCCGGCATCCTGCCGGCCGTCATCCGCGCCGGTCCGCCGCCGGGCGTCCACATGCCGGGGCCTTCATT
>JAYWFP010000015.1:0-2692 GCA_043778745.1 Chloroflexota bacterium | reverse complement strand
CCGGGTCGAGCGGCGACGCCGGACGCCCCGCCCCGGTCACCGATGTCCAGCCATACCCGACCTTGGCGCGCAACGGTCACGCGCTGACCGACTCAGCGTCGCTTGCCGATCCGCCCGAGGTGCGTGTCCTGGAACGAGGTCGGGTACTTCAGCCCATAGCCGAACATCCGATCTATGCCGACGTGGGCGATCAGGATGATCCCGGCGAACACGAGGGCAGGCGCGGCGAGTACAGCCCCGAGACCGAGCACCAGCCCGCCGGACGCCCAGTTGTGGACGACGTTGTAGCTGATCGCGCCGGCGTGGGTGCCCTTCAAGTAGCCGACCATCGAGACATCCGGGGCGAAGAGCAGCACCAGGAACATTGGCCACGCGGCACCAAGCGCGAGCCAGGCCCAGAGCCCGCCGACGACCGCGGCAAGACCCTCGGCACGGAGCCAGCGACGAACCCACGGGGTGGTCGACTCCAAGTCGGCGACGAGGACGGTGGCGGGCTCATCGGCGACGCCTCGAACAGCAAGGCCGGTGGCGTCAGCCATGAGCCGGTTCGCCAGTTGCGTGGGAGTGGGACGCGCCGCGAGGCGTCCATCGATCGGGCCCCTCCTCGACGGACACGGCCAGCGATTCAAGGAGTCGCCGGGAGGCCTCGGCCACCTCGAGGATGGCGGCATCGAACACGGCCGCGTTGCGGGCGGACGGGACGCGATACCCGCTCACCTTCCGCACGAACTGGCGCGCGGCTGCTTCAATCTCGCCGGTAGTGGTCGCCGTCTCGGACCGACGGAGGGTCTTGATGCTTCGGCACATGACGCGAGGGTACCCGTTCGGGATACCCTCGTCCGGTATCCACTATGGGACAGAAGGACGCCGGGTTGCTTTTCGAATCGGTTGCGCATGTGGCCAGCTTCGCCGTCGGGTTCGCGCTCGTCGCTCGGACGCTGCTGTCGGCCGTCAGGACCTTCATCCTGCCTCGGGGCGCCAGGGACAGGATCGTTGCGTTCGTGTTCCGTGAACTGCGCCGCATATTCAACGTCCTTGCCCCGAACCATCGTCCGTACCCGTTCCGGGATCGAATCTTCGCCTACTACGCCCCGATCGCTCTGGCCCTGCTGGCCGTTTCCTGGCTCATCCTGGTCCTGATCGGATTCTCGGCGATGTTCTGGAGCTTCGGCGGCCACAGCGTCGGGGACGCGATCCGGCTGTCCGGTTCTTCGCTGCTCACGCTCGGATATCGAACACCATCGGGTGGAGCCGAGGTGATCCTGACGTTCGCCGAGGCGATCACGGGTCTGGGACTCGCGGCGCTGCTGGTCGGGTATCTCCCGACGATGTACGCCGCGTTCGCGAGGCGGGAGCTCCAGGTCAACCTGCTCGAGGTCGTCGCAGATCGCCCGGCGTCGGCCGTCGCCTGGTTCAAGCGCGCCCAACGCCTCGGTCGATGGGACACGCTCCACGAGGACTGGATTCGCTGGGAGACGTGGTTCGCCGAGGTCGAAGAGTCGCATACCACGTTGTCGGCGCTGGCTTTCTACCGGTCACAGCAGCCGGAACACTCGTGGATCGTGGCGGCGGGCGCGGTCCTCGATGCCGCGTCGCTCTCCCGCTCGCTCCTCGACATCCCGAAGGACGTCCAGGCCGATCTCACGATTCGAGCGGGCTACCTGTGCCTCCGACGCATCGCGGATTTCTTCGGGATCAAGTACGACGAGTCCCCGGCACCGACCGACCCGACGAGCGTCACCCGGGACAAGTTCGAGGCTGCAGTCGTGGAACTCGAGCAGGCCGGGGTCCCGCTTCGTGCCGACCGCGACGCGGCGTTCGCGGATTTCAACGGCTGGCGGATCAACTACGATCGCCCGCTCCTCGCGATCTCGCGCCTCGTCCTCGCGCCGGAGGCTCGCTGGAACATGGTCGAGGACCGGGCGGCATTCGGGCGGTTCGGCCCAACCCCGGGCGACGCAGGCTGAGGACCTCCATGGACCGCTGGAAGACCATCGTCGAGCCGTTCCGGATCCATTCCGTGGAACCGATCCGCATGACGACGGTCGAGGAACGGGCCGCTGCCCTCGAGGTCGCCGGCTACAACCTGTTCAACCTCCACGCGGACGACGTCCTCATCGATCTCCTGACGGATTCCGGCACCGGCGCGATGTCGCGCGACCAGTGGGCGGCCATCCAGCACGGTGACGAGTCGTACGCCGGCAGCCCCAGCTGGTTCCGGTTCCTCGAGAGCGTCCAGGAACTGTTCCCGTTCAAGCACGTCATCCCGACCCACCAGGGCCGCGCCGCCGAGAAGATCCTGTTCGCGGTCATCGGCGGGCCGGGCAAGGCGATTCCGAACAACACCCACTTCGACACGACGCGGGCCAATGTCGAGGCGACCGGCGCCCAGGCGGTCGATCTCGTCATCCCCGAAGGCCACGATCCCGCCGTGATCCACCCGTTCAAGGGCAACATGGATGTCGAGGCACTCGACGCGTTCCTGACGGCGCGGGCCGGCGACGTCCCCGTCGTGTTCGTGACGATCACCAACAACTCGGGCGGCGGCCAACCGGTGTCCCTCGCGAACCTGCACGCCGTCCGCGAGGCGTGCGATCGCCACGGTGTCCCGCTCTTCCTCGACGGCTGCCGGTTTGCGGAAAACGCCTGGTTCATCAAGCTCCGCGAGCCTGGACAGGGCGACCGGTCGATC
>JAYWFP010000014.1:0-2694 GCA_043778745.1 Chloroflexota bacterium | reverse complement strand
CGACGGCGCGCGGGCCGGTTGGCGAAGATGGCACTCATCGATGGACCGGCTGGACGGCGCCGTTCGGCGACATCGAGGTCAGCGCGGCGGCCGGATGTACGTCTCGGTCACGAGGACGCGCTCCATGGAATCCATCTCCTGGAGCACGACGCCGGTTCCCCGAGCCACGCAGGTGAGCGGATCGTCGGCAATGTGAACCGGCATCTGGGTAGCTTCGGCGACACGCCGATCCAGGCCCGCGAGGAGCGCTCCACCGCCGGCGATGACGATGCCCTGGTCCATGATGTCGGCAACGAGCTCCGGCGGCGTCTCCTCGATCGTGTCTCGGATGGTATCCACGATCTGGGCTACCGACGGCTCGATGGCCTCCCGGATCTGGTCGGCGCCGACCTCGACACTTCGGGGCAGGCCCGTCAGGAGGTCTCGGCCGCGGAGATTCACGCGCTGCTGATCCCACTCGCCCGGGTACGCCGATCCGATGGCGACCTTGATGTCCTCGGCTGTGCGCTCGCCGAGCAGCAGGTTGTACTCGCGGCGCGCGAAGTTGACGATGTCCTGATCCATCTCGTCACCGCCGATCCGGATCGAGCGGCTGACCACGATGCCGCCGAGGCTGATGACGGCCACTTCGGTGGTCCCGCCTCCGATGTCGACGATCAGGCTGCCCGACGGCTCGCTGACTGGCAAGCCTGCCCCGATGGCAGCCGCCATCGGCTCCTCGATGAGCCGAGCCCAGCGGGCGCCTGCGTTGAGCGCCGCGTCCTTGACGGCCCGCTTCTCGACTTCGGTGACCCCGGACGGGATCCCGATGAGCATCCGCGGCCGGGCGATGAGCCCGATGCGATCGTGGACCTTGTCCACGAAGTACTTGAGCATCTGCTCCGTAACGTCGAAGTCGCTGATGACGCCATCCCGGAGCGGGCGCACGGCGATGATGTTGGCAGGGGTTCGGCCGACCATTCGCTTGGCCTCCGCGCCGACCGCGAGGACGCGACGGGTCCGCGCCTCGATCGCGACCACCGACGGCTCGCTGATGACGATGCCGCGATCGCGAACGTGGACAAGCGTGTTTGCGGTACCCAGGTCGATACCGATGTCGCGGGAAAAGATGCCGAGCAGGCGGTCGAGCATGCGGGGAGGGGACCTCTGCGGATGACGTCTCAGGGCCATGTTGTCAGCGCCCGGTTGAGCTTGAGCAGTATACCCACGACCTTGACGAACGCCGCCAGCGGCACGTTGCCCTGCGAGTTGGGGTCGAGACCCTCGTCGAACTGAACGCCCGGAACCTCAGGCCACGCGTCCGGACGCGAGCGTGGAGCGGTCGAAGGCGATGCCCCGATCGCGCATCGACACCCAGGCATCGTGTCCGATCACCAGGTGATCGAGGACATTGATGTCCAGGAGTCGACCGGCTGCCAGCGCTTCTGCGGTCAGGTGCAGGTCGTCCGGGCTCGGCGTCGGATCGCCACTCGGGTGGTTGTGGACGAGGATGATTCCGGCGGCGGTCAGCCGGACGGCATCGCGAAACAGCTCGCCGATCCGCACCACCGATGCGCTCAGATTGCCCTGGTAGGCGGTCACGACCCGCTGTACGACGTTCTTGGTGTTGAGGATGACGACGCGCAGTTCCTCTCGTTCAAGGCGGCCCATCTGGAGGACCAGACGATCTGCCACGTCGCTTGGCGAGCGAACGGTCCATCGAGCGGTGGGCCAGTCGGCGAGGAGCCGCCTCCCGAGCTCGAAGGCGGCTTGAAGCTGAGCGGCTTTGGCCGCACCCACACCAGCAATGCCCTCAAGTTCGAGACCCGAGGCTCGAGCGATCCCGGTCAGGCCGTCGAACCGCGCGATGGCGTCCTCCGCGAGAGCCACGGCTGATCTGCCACGCGAGCCGCTGCCCCAGAGCAGGGCGATGAGTTCGGCCGACGTGAGCCCGCCGGCGCCACGAAGCTCGAGGCGCTCTCGAGGCCGCTCGGCTGCCGGCAACTCGCGGAGCGTGCGGCCCACAGGGCGCGGGTCATCCCTTGAAACCGGATTCGACATGGTCCCTCCGCCGGCTCGATCGCTGGGGCAGGCAAGGCGTCCCCGGGCCCGAACGACGGAAGCCCGCCGATTCCCCCGCCATCCGAACCCAGGAACACTGCGGAGCCTATCCGGGAGCCCTCACCAGCCGGTCACTCGTCCGTGCATCGGGGCTCTACGCGCGCAACGGCGAGGCTGCGGTGCTGATTCGCTCGCCGAACGATCATCCCGCGCGGCACGACTCGACAGCACTCGGGAACTCGTGCGCTCGTCCATTCATGCACTCGGGCACTCGGGCACTCGGGCGCTCGGGCGCTCAGGCGCTCGGGCGCTCGAGCGCTCAGGCGCTGAGTGCTCGCTCAGCCACGATCAGAAGGATCGCGTTGAAGGTCGCATGGAGCCCGATCGACGCCCACAGCGATCCCTGTCGGTTGAAGACGTAGCCAAGCGCCAGCGCAACCGGGAGGCGCGCGCCCGCGGCCACGATGGCAATGCCGAGTGCAGCGCCGAAGGTCTCGCCGCTCTGGTCGAGGATGTGGACGAACGCAAACAGCGCGGCCGCACGAATGATCGCCATTCGGGGCCCGGACATCCGAAGCCACGCGGTCTGGGCGAAGCCACGGAAGAAGAGCTCCTCATAAACCGGCGCAATGATCGCCCCGGCGAGAAGATTCA
>JAYWFP010000013.1:0-6508 GCA_043778745.1 Chloroflexota bacterium | reverse complement strand
ACGTTGTGGCCGCCGACGGCGGCGAACTGTGGATCGACAGCTACACCGTAGCCGCCGACTCACCGCACCGGGATGCCGCGTACGCATTTCTCGACTTCATCCTGTCGCCCGAGATCGCGGCAAAGGAAACCGAATTCTGCCTCTACCCGCACGCCAACGACAAGGCGACCGCTCTGCTTCCGGACGATATCCGGAACAACCAGGTCATCTATCCCACGCCGGATCGGTTGACGAAACTTGAATACGCGTCGAGCGCGACGTACAACTCGGCGGCACGTGCCGAAATGTGGGCACGAATCAAGGCCTCTGCCTAGGCCATGTCCGTGGGTAGCCGACGCAGCAGTTCTCGCCGTCCGCGTGCAGGGGGCCGCCAGGGTGTCCTGGGCCTCCTGCTGCTCCCTGCTGCGTCGTGGTACCTCCTCTTCCTGCTTGCGCCGCTGCTCGTTCTGGCCATCGTCTCGTTCGGCCAGCGGGCGCCCAACGGCGGCTACGAGCCGGGTTTCTCCCTCGAGCAATACGTCAACATCGGCACCCGCCTGACGCCGATCATCAATACGGTCCTTCTGGGCCTTGCCGGCACGATCGTGTGCCTGCTCGTGGCCTACCCCCTCGCGTACGCGCTGGCGTCGCGCGGCGGATCGTGGAAGACGGTGCTCATGGCCCTCATCGTCGTTCCGATGTGGACCAGCTTCCTGATCCGGACCTACGCGTGGATGTTCATCCTCGGTTCCAACGGCATCCCGTCGATCCTGGAAGGACTGGGCTTCGGGCCCATCCAGCTCCTCAACACGCCGTTCGCGGTACTCCTCGGCATCGTCTACAACTACCTGCCGCTCATGGCCCTGCCGATCTACATCAGCCTGGAGCGGCTTGACCACTCCATGCTCGAGGCCTCTCGGGATCTGGGGGCCGGCTCGCTTGCGACGTTTCGGCAGGTGACGTTCCCGTTGTCGGCCCCGGGGGTGATCAGTGGGTGCCTTCTCGTGTTCATCCCGGTCATGGGCGAATACCTCATCCCAACGCTCCTTGGCGGAGGAAAGACCTACTTCCTCGGCAATGCGCTCGCCGATCTGTTCCTCCAATCACGGAATTGGCCCTTCGGTTCTGCGCTTGCGACCGCGTTCGTGATCGCGATGCTGATCGTCGTCGGCCTCTACACCTGGGTCACCCGGCGCCTTTCCAGCCCCGGCCGCGAAGGCAGTCTGCTGTGATGGGTCGGCGCTCGAGCGAGCGAGCCGGTGATCGCTTCTGGGCATTGGCCGAGCGGCTGGGGGACCACCTGCTCCGGTCCTATGCGGTCCTGATCTACGTCTTCCTGTTCGCGCCGATCGTGGTCGTCGTGATCTTCAGCTTCAACGCTGGTCGCAGTGCGACCGAACTGACTGGATGGTCAACGCGATGGTTCGTAACGGCCGCCGGGGATCCTTTCGTCCTCAGGGCGCTTCGCAACAGCCTGTTCATCGCGGCAGTCTCGGCGATCGCGGCAACGATCGGTGGCACGCTGTCGGCGCTCGCGATGCCATCGCTCGGCGGGAAGGCCCGATCGATCTTCGAGCAACTGACCTACGTGGCGATCATCGTGCCCGGGATTGTCATCGGGATCGCGACGCTGATCTTCCTCGTGACCGCCTTCGGCTGGCTGAACGAGTGGCTCGCCTTCCTGGTCCCGGTCGATCCACCACGTCTCGGCCTCGGCGTGTTCAGCATCATCGCGGCTCATACGCTGTTCACGATGGCCCTCGTCAATGTGCTCGTGAGGACCCGGATGCGATCGATGGATCGGACGCTCACCGAGGCGTCCGAGGATCTGTACGCCACGCCCTGGCGAACGTTTGTCGAGATCACGCTCCCGCAGTTGCTGCCGGCCATCCTTGCCGGGTCGCTTCTCGCCTTCACCTTCAGCTTCGACGACTTCATCATCGCGTTCTTCACGAGCGGCCAGGATCAGACGCTCCCGATCTTCCTGTTCTCGTCGATCCGGCGCGGCGTCACGCCTGAAGTCAACGCCATTGCCGCGGCGCTGCTCAGCGTGACGATCTCGCTGCTGCTGGTTGCGGGACTCCTCCTGCGAGGTCGTCGGCGCGTGGCCAAGCCGGTCCGTACCGGTAAGCGCGGCCGGAAGAAGGCCGAGTCGGAGGATAGCGAGGCCGGAGGTCAGACATGACTGGCGTGCCGTCGCCTCGACCCAATGCCCGTCCGCTCCAGGCCGATATCGTCCGAGACGGACTTCGCCGGGCGATCCTGTCGGGCGAATTCCCGGCGCGCTCCATGGTTCCGAACGAAGCCAGGCTGGGCATTCGCTTCGGCGTCAGTCGCGCCACGATCAGGGAGGCGGTCCGCGGGCTTTCTGAAGAGGGTTATCTCGTCCGGCGCCAGGGATCCGGAACGTACGTCACCGAACGGCCGCTGCTGCGCAACTCGCTCGATGTCAACTTCAGCTATACGGCTTACCTGGAAAGCCTCGGTGTGCGAGCTTCGCGCCGTGTCATTGCCGTTCGCCGCGCTCCGGCCGGGGACGAGGTCGGGGAGCGGCTGAGAATCGGGCACGGCGATCCGATCGTCGAGGTGCGCCGCGTGCGTACCGCTGATGATCGTCCGGCGATCTACTCAATCGACACCGTTCCAGAGGACATTCTCGGGTCAACCCCGGCCGATGCGTTCGGGGGATCCCTGTACACCCTGCTCGAATCCGTCGGCCATCCCGTTGCGCACGGTGATGCGATTCTGGCTCCGGCGATGGCCGACGAGACGCTGGCCGACGTGCTCGATGTCGCGGTCGGCACGCTGCTGCTCCACGTTGAGCAGGTCGACGTCGATGTCACCGGACGACGCGTGATGCTCTCGCGGGAGTGGCACGTACCGGACGTCATCGAACTGCGCTGCTTCCGCCGCGGGCCCGGTATTTCAACCGCTCCCGGCTCGGGTGGCTGACCGCGAGATTCGGCCGACCCGGCCGGGCCAGGCCTCCGCTCAGGTGAGCTGGTAGAGCAGGTCATCCTCGACGCGATAGAGGAGCGGCGCGACAGTCAGGCGCGGATAGAGCGCGCGCAGCCGATCCGCCTCCTGCATCACGAACTCCACCTCGTCGGTGATCCCGAACTTCGGCACGCCCTCCGCGTAGAGCCGCTCAGCGCTTGCCGGTGCCCAACCCGCATGGTCAACGAGGCCACGGACGAACGCATCATGCAGGCCGGCGACACGCTTCATGCCGCAATCCGTGTGTGCGATCAGCACGATGGTCCTGACCCCGCCGATCGCGATCGAGTAGGAGATGCGGAATTCGTTGTCGCGCATGTTTGCACCCGCCGTCCGGAGGACGAACGCGAAATCGGGCGGCACGCGCAGCGACTTGCGACTATCCATGCACATCCCGATCAGCAGTTCGGGGTCGCCGGCTTCGAACGGCCGCCCCAGGTTGTGGTACTCGAGGAGTCGTCCGACGGGGGACTCCCGATACATCTCCAGGATGTCCGATTGGCGCGCGACCGGAACGAGATTCGTCATGCCCGAACCGTAGTCGAAGTGGCCGTCACGCGAGCGCCCGCCGCCGCGTCCCACGAGCAACCGGGTTCGCGAAACCCGGCCAACCTCCTCCAGGTCGGCGCCCTCGGGTCCTCCCGGGGGCGTTTGGCCGTTCGGCGCCGGTCAGCTCAGTTCGCCGCGATCCGCCGCAGGACGGCCGGCAGGATCCCGCCCTGGCGGTAGTAGTCGACCTCGATGGGTCCATCCAGCCGGCACAGGACGTCGAACGTCGTCACGTCACCGCTCACGTCGTCGCGAGCGACGACGGACAGCTTGCTGCGGGCCTCGGGTCCGCCCTCCACGCCCTGGATCGAGAATGCCTCACGTCCCGAGAGGCCAAGGCTCCCGATCGAGGAGCCTGGCTCGAACTGGAGCGGCAGGACACCCATGCCAACGAGATTGCTCCGGTGGATCCGCTCGAAGCTCTCGGCAATCACCGCCCGAACGCCGAGCAGGGTGGTGCCCTTGGCCGCCCAGTCGCGGGACGAGCCGGACCCGTACTCTCTGCCGGCGAGGACGATCAGTGGCACGCCGTCAGCCGCGTATTCCTGCGCAGCCTCGAAGATCGTCATCTCGATCCCGTCGGGGCGATGGGCGGTGAAGGGGCCCTCGCGCTCCACCAGAAGGTTCCGGAGCCGAATGTTCGCGAAGGTGCCGCGGATCATGACCTCGTGATGCCCTCGGCGCGCGCCGTATGAGTTGAACTCAAGAGGGCCGACGCCACGCTCCTGGAGCCACTGGCCGGCGGGCGAGGCGGGGGCAATCGATCCGGCCGGGGAGATGTGGTCGGTCGTGACGCTGTCGCCCAGGAGCGCCAGGACACGGGCGCCAACGATCTCCCGGATCGGAGCGGGTTCCATGGTCATGCCGTCGAAGTAGGGTGGGCGTGCGATGTAGGTCGAATCCGGGTCCCACGCGTAGCGGTCGCCATCCGGGATCGGCAGCGCCCGCCATCGATCGTCGCCCGCGAAGACGGTCGCGTAGGTGGCTTCGAACAGGGCCGGGTCGATTGATTCGTTGATCACCGTCCGAATCTCGTCGGGATTCGGCCAGATGTCGGCAAGGAAGACCGGCCGCCCGTCGTCGCCGATGCCGAGCGGTTGGGTGGACAGATCGATGTCGACGCGTCCGGCGAGGGCGAACGCGACCACGAGCGGCGGCGACGCGAGGTAGCTCGCCCGCGCGAGCGGGTGGATGCGTCCCTCGAAGTTGCGGTTCCCGGAGAGTACGGCGGCGGCCACGAGCTCATCGTGTTCGATGACTTCGGCAATCGGCGTATCGAGCGGACCCGAGTTGCCGATGCACGTCGTGCAGCCGTATCCGGCGAGCGCGAAGCCGAGTTGCTCGAGCGGCGCCGTGAGCCCGGCCGCGTCGAGGTAGCCCGTCACCGCCCGCGAACCCGGGGCCAGCGATGTCTTGACGACGGGCGAGACGCTCAACCCTCTGGCCACGGCATTCCGTGCGAGAAGCCCGGCGCCCACCATCACGGTCGGGTTCGAGGTGTTGGTACAGGACGTGATCGCGGCGATGACGACAGAGCCGTGTCCGACGGTCGCCGAGGCATCCCCGAGCTGGACGGTCGCGGGTGCCCACGTGCTGTCGACGGCGCCGGCCTGGGGGAAGGCCGCATGGAAGTTGGCGGGGAGATCCGGCAACTCCACCCGGTCCTGCGGGCGGCGTGGCCCGGCCACCGATGGCCTGACCGATGACAGGTCAAGGGTGAGCGCGGCGTCGAAGTCCGGTCCGACGCCCGGCTCACGCCACAGTCCCTGTGCCCGCGCGTAGCGTTCGACGAGGGCCACGCGGTCGGCCGAACGTGCCGTGAGCCGCAGGTAGGCGAGTGTCTCTTCGTCGATCGGGAAGATCGTCGCCGTAGCCCCGAACTCCGGGCTCATGTTGGCGATCGTCGCGCGGTCGGCGAGGGACAACCCGGCCAGGCCATCACCGGCGAACTCCACAAATGCGCCGACCACCCCGAACGATCGGAGCATCTCGGTTACGACGAGGACGAGGTCAGTGGCGGTCGATCCCTTTGGCAGGGTTCCGGTCAGCCGGACGCCGACGATCCGCGGCATCGGCTGGTAGACCGGTTGTCCGAGAAGGACGGCCTCGGCTTCGATCCCTCCGACGCCGAACCCGAGAACGCCCAGTGCATTGATCATGGTGGTGTGCGAATCCGTCCCGACGAGGGTGTCGGGAAACGCGACCATCCCGTCCTCGTCCGCACGCTCGGTCACAACCGACGCCAGGAACTCGAGGTTCACCTGGTGGATGATCCCGGTGCCCGGTGGCACGACCCGCAGGTCGCGGAAGGCCGTCTGTGCCCAGCGCAGGAGCTGGTAGCGCTCCCCGTTGCGCTCGTACTCGCGGGCCACATTCAGCGCGAATGCCGACGACGTGCCGAACGCGTCGACCTGGACCGAATGATCGATCACAAGGTCCGCCGGCACGAGCGGGTTGACCTTGGCCGGATCGCCGCCGAGGTCCGCCATGGCATCCCGCATCGCGGCCAGATCGACAATGGCCGGAACGCCTGTGAAGTCCTGGAGGACGACCCGGGCCGGCATGAACGGGATTTCGGCCTCGCCGCCCATACCGGGACGCCAGGACGCCAGGCGCTCTACGTCGGCACGCTCGACGATCCCGCGATCGGCGTGGCGCAGCGCGTTCTCGAGCAGGATCTTGAGGGTGACGGGCGCCGTTGCGAGGTCGATCAGGTCCGCAAGGGCCGACAGGCGATAGACATCGGGCAGGCCCGCGCCGAGGGGCTCGCGGGCGCCAAACGGATCGGGAACTGGCACGAAATTGGGTCCCTCGCTGGGTGGCTACACTCGTTGGATGCAAGCGTACAGCGCCCGACCGAAACAGCCAGCGCGGGCCGACCCATGAGAGCCTGGCCTGCCGGTGAGTCCGATCCGCGACCGTCGACCGTCGATGAGACGCTGCGCGAGCTCGGGGATCGAGGGATCGACCTGAACCCGACGCC
>JAYWFP010000012.1:0-2699 GCA_043778745.1 Chloroflexota bacterium | reverse complement strand
CAACTTGTCACAACCTGACCTTCACCCTAGACTTCATGAGCAGGATCCGGAGCGCCTTGCGGACCGGGACCTTTCCCGAATCGCTCGCTTCGCTGCGGGCCCATGCGGGCCGGCAAACTGCCGGTGCAGCCGACGTGGAGCCGGCGTGAAGTCGCTCCGGGTACCGTCCAGACAGCGCGGAGGACCACTCGATGGGCTCTCGAGATCGACCAAGCCGCGAGGCCAAGAAGAAACCGAAGGACAAGTCGGGCGTGCCGAAGTTGCAGCCGCTCTCCGAACCGCCGACGAATGTCGAGCTGTACCGGAAGGCGCGCAAGCCACGCACAGTCGACGAGGACCGAGACGAAACCTGATCCATCGAGTGGGCGCTCTGTCCGCTCCGATGGTGGTAGCCACTGACAGGAGCGTGACGGCACCATGGCGATAACGAGAGACCGCGGTATGGATCGAAGCGTGGAACAGGCCTACGAGAAGAGCGTTGCTGAGCGCGGCAAGGCCGTCGACTCGGCGATTCTCTCGATCGAGAAGCAGTTCGGCCGCGGCGCGATCATGAAGCTCGGGTCACGGGAACGGCAGCATGTCGACTTCATTCCGACAGGCTCCATTGCGCTGGATCTCGCGCTCGGCGTCGGTGGGATCCCACGCGGCCGGATCACCGAGATCTTCGGGCCGGAGTCATCGGGCAAGACCACCGTATGCCAGCACGTCATCGCCGAGGCCCAGCGCAGGGGTGGCGTGGCCGCCTTCATCGACGTCGAGCATGCGCTCGATCCGGGCTACGCCCGGGCCTGCGGTGTCAACGTGGATGAACTCCTGGTGAGCCAGCCCGACACGGGTGAGCAGGCACTCGAGATCACCGAGACCCTGATCCGCTCGGGCGGGATCGATGTGGTCGTCGTGGACTCAGTGGCAGCCCTCGTGCCCCGTGCCGAGATCGAAGGCGAGATGGGCGACTCGTTCGTCGGGATCCAGGCCCGCCTCATGAGTCAGGCCCTGCGGAAGCTCACGGGTGCGGTCAGCCGTTCGAACACCTCGCTCGTCTTCACCAACCAGTTGCGCGAGAAGATCGGCGTCATGTTCGGCAATCCGGAGACGACGCCGGGCGGCCGCGCGCTCAAGTTCTACGCGAGCGTCCGGCTCGACATCCGGCGGATCGAGACGATCAAGTCCGGGACGGATGCGATCGGCAACCGAGTGCGCGTCAAGGTCGTCAAGAACAAGGTTGCGCCACCGTTCCGCGTCGCGGAATTCGACGTGATGTACGGGGAGGGCGTGTCCAAGGAGGGCGGCCTGCTCGATGTCGGCGTGGCGATGGATGTGGTCGAGAAGACCGGCTCGTGGTTCACCTACGCCGAGACCCGCCTTGGCCAGGGTCGCGAGGCGTCCAAGGACTTCCTGAAGGTCAATGGCGCGATTGCCGCCGAGATCGAGGCCAAGATCCGCGCGGCGGTGGACACGGTACCGATCCCGGTTGAGGGCATCTCGGAGGCCGAGTAGCGGGTGGCTGATCGTCGACGGCGGGAAGGGTTCGCGGATAAGCGCGAGCGCCTCGGTGCCGTCGATGAGCCCTCGGTCGTGCTCGACGCGGCGCTCCGGTTCCTGGAGCCGCGGCAACGCTCGGTCGGCGAGGTCCGTCGCAGGCTGACTCGCGTGGGATATCGCGAGGATCTCGTCACGGCTGCGATCGAACGACTCACCGAGCTCGGCATGCTCGACGATGAGGCATTCGCGCGAGCGTGGATCGAGTCACGCGATCGTACCCGCCCACGGGGAGCGAGGGCGCTCATGTCCGAACTGGCCCGCAAGGGCATCGATCGGCAGACGGCCGATGAGACACTCACGGAGCGCGAGGCCGATCATCCAGGGGCGGATGCTGACGCCGCGCGCAAGCTGCTGGATCGCAATGCGCGTTCGCTGGCGCGTGTCGTGGACCCACGAGCGCGGCGACAGCGCGCGTATGCCTTGCTGGCCCGGAATGGCTTCGATCCTGAGGTTGCGGGTTCAGCGTCCAGGGCTCTCGATGCCACGGGGGATGACGCCACCGCCGACGAGGGACTCGAGGTGGATTGACGGCACCCGGTCCCCTCGCGGCCCGCGTCGCACGGCTCCCAAGTGGTGCCGATATGTCCGGCGCACAACATGCCCAGCGCCGTGCTGGCCCGTCAGATCTGCGACGCGAGGAGCTCCGCATCGCGGACGAGGCCGATCAGGTTCGCGGAGGCCATGTCGACGAGCCATGGTGTGCCGATGAAGCACAATCCATCGATGGACGACCGCCCACCGGTCTGTACCGGCAGACCGAACGAATCAAGGACCGGCAGGTGGATCCAGTCGAGGACCGGACGGTAGCCGCTCGTCCAGAGCACCGTCGAAATGCCCTCCGCTGCCAGGTCGAGCTCCGTGACCTCGGGGACGTCGCGATGGAACCGTTCGATTTCCGCCGCAGGAAAGTTCCCACCGGATCGCTCGGCGAACAGATCGAACAACGGGCGCAGTCGTTCGTCGAAGAACGTGTCGGCATACCGCAGGTTGTCGCCGAGATCCGGCTTCAGGTAGGCCTTCATCCCGTCGAGCGAAGCCAGGCGTCCGACGAGTCGCACGCCGTCGGACGCCATCCGTCGGAGGCTGATGTCGTGGCCGCCGCCGTGTCCCGAGAGCTGCGGATTGCATGCGAAACGAGCGGCGGGAGAGGGCAGCCG
>JAYWFP010000011.1:0-2703 GCA_043778745.1 Chloroflexota bacterium | reverse complement strand
TCGCATTCCCGATACCGATCGCCGTCATTGCGCTCCTGCTCTTCGCCGGCGCGATGGGCAAGAGCGCCCAGTTCCCGCTCCACGTCTGGCTGCCGGATGCGATGGAAGGCCCGACTCCGGTGTCGGCCCTCATCCATGCCGCGACGATGGTCAACGCGGGCGTCTACCTCGTGGCCCGGGCCAACCCGATCTTCGCCAGCGCCCCGGAGGCAATGGTGGTCGTCGCCGGGATCGGCATCTTCACTGCGCTTCTCGCCGCGTCGATCGCCATGACCCAGACGGACATCAAACGGGTGCTGGCCTATTCGACGCTGTCCCAGCTCGGCTACATGTTCGCGGCGCTCGGCGTTGGGGCGTGGACGGCCGCGATCTTCCACCTGATGGCCCAGGGGTTCACCAAGGGCCTGCTCTTCCTGGCCTCGGGATCGGTCATCCATGCGGTCCACGAGGAGCAGGACATGCGGAAAATGGGCGGCCTGGCGAAGAAGATTCCGCACACCTACCGGACGATGCTGATCGGGTCGATCGGGATGGCCGGGATCCCGCCGCTGGCCGGCTTCTTCAGCAAGGACGAGATCATCGGCGAGGCGTTCAAAGCCGGCTTCTATTGGGTCTGGGCGATCGGTGTGGTCGTCGCGATCATGACCGCGTTTTACATGTTCCGGCTCATCGGCCTGACCTTCTGGGGCGAGAGCCGCGTGGACAAGGCCGTCGAGCCCAGGATTCACGAGTCGCCGCGGGTCATGACGATCCCGCTCTGGCTGCTCGCGATCCCGTCACTCCTCCTCGGCCTGTTCCTGTCCTGGCCGGGCCCGCCCCTCGGACCATTGTTTGGACAGCACGGCCCGGGCCTCCTCAGCGGCTGGCTCGAACCGGTCTACGCCCAGGGCCTCGAGATTCTGGGCCGCCACGAATCGGAGTTCGCCATCTTCGGCGTCGATGGCGTGCTGATCTTGGTCTCGGTCGCCGTCGCGGTCATCGGCATGGTCGCCGCGTGGCGTCTGTTCGGCGTCGAGATCGGCGGCCTCCGCCGGCCCGGCAACCACGAGCAGGTTCGCGAGCTCACGGCCCGAGCCCCGTTCCTCTACCGCGCCTCGCTGAACAAGTGGTGGTTCGACGAGATCAATCACGTCCTGTTCATCCTGATCGGCGGCCGCGTGGCGGCGTTCCTGTGGTGGTTCGACGCCAACGTCGTTGACGGAATCGTCAACGGGATCGGCGCGGTCACACGCCGGAGCGGCGGCGGCCTCGCCCGCGTCCAGACGGGCCGCGTCCAGAACTACGCGCTGGGCATCGCTGTCGGGCTCATCGTCATGGTCGTGTCCTACGCGATGATGGTGCGGGCCTAGGCGTGGACGGCTTCCCGATCCTCTCGATCATCACGTTCCTGCCGCTGGCGGGCGCCCTCCTGATCGCGTTCCTGCCGTCCACTTATGCGCGCCCGGTCGCCCTGGGCGCGGCCCTCCTGACATGGATCGTGTCGATGCTCCTCGTGATCGGCTTCGCCGCGGGTCGCGGCGGGCTGTTCCAGTTCACCGAAGAGCTGTCCTGGATCCCGACCTTCGGAATCGAGTACAAGCTCGGCGTCGACGGCCTGTCGCTGCTGCTGGTGGTCCTGACCACGACCCTGTCCTGGATCAGCATCCTGGCGAGCTTCAAGCCCATCCAGACGCGGATCAAGGAGTACATGATCTCGTTCCTGATCCTCGAGGTCGGGATGATCGGGGTGTTCCTGGCCCTGGACACGTTCCTGTTCTACATCTTCTGGGAGATCGTCCTCGTCCCGATGTACCTGATCATCGGGATCTGGGGCGGCGCGAATCGGATCTACGCGACGATCAAGTTCGTGCTTTACACGCTCGTCGGATCGCTTTTGATGCTGGTCGCGATCCTGGCCACGGCGTTTGCCTTCCAGGCGGCCCACGGCGGCGACTGGACGGGCGCCTTCGACTACGAGGTCCTGCGCCGATTTGCGGCAACCGCCGGCGGGTTCGACCCGACGCTCCAGCTCCTTGCGTTCGGGGCGTTCTTCCTCGCCTTCGCGATCAAGGTCCCGATGTTCCCGTTCCATACCTGGCTGCCCGATGCCCACGTGGAGGCGCCGACCGCGGGCTCGGTGATCCTGGCCGGCGTCCTGCTGAAGCTGGGTGCCTACGGGTTCATCCGCTATGGGCTGTCGTTCTACCCGGACGCCGCCCAGACCTTCGCGCCGGTGATCATCGTCCTGAGCCTGATCGCGATCATCTACGGCGCGATCGTTGCGCTCGTCCAGCCGGACCTCAAGAAGCTGGTGGCGTACTCGTCGGTCAGCCACATGGGCTTCGTGACCCTCGGGATCTTCATCTTCCAGCCCCAGGGCATGGACGGGGCGATCCTCCAGATGGTCAACCACGGCCTGATCACGGGCGCCCTGTTCCTGCTCGTCGGCGTGATCTACGAGCGGACCCACGATCGGACGATCGCCAAGATGGGCGGACTTGCCGGAAAGACGCCGGTCTACGTGGCGATCTTCGGGTTCTTCGTGTTCGCCTCTGCCGGCCTGCCGGGGCTGTCCGGCTTCGTCGGTGAGTTCCTGACCCTCGTCGGCACGTTCGCATTCAACCCGCTCGCGGCGGCGACCGCTACGTTCGTGATGATCCTCGCAGCGGCATATCTGCTGTGGATGTTCCAACGGGTCGCCTTTGGTGAGCTGTCCGCCTTCCT
>JAYWFP010000010.1:0-2708 GCA_043778745.1 Chloroflexota bacterium | reverse complement strand
CGATGCGGCGGGCTATGGAAACGGGGCCCTCGAGGTCGGAAAGCTGCGAGCGACCGACGGCAACTTCAACATGGACCTGCCGGCTGGCGTCGTGCCCGATGGCGCGGCCAGCATCGTGATCTGGTGCAAGCAGTTCGCCGTGCAGTTCGCGGTGGCGTCACTCGCGGGCTGAAGTCGATCGGGCCACGGGCCCTTCGGCACCATTCGGCCCACGCGACGGCCGTTGCCATCGACCGGTCGATCGCGACGCGGACCGAATTCCTGAACGTCCGGGTGGAAACGGGCGGCGAGTTCTCAGCCGGACAGACCGTGGTCGATCACATCGGGGTCGAACATCTCGCTCCGAACGTGCACGTGGTCCTGGACGCGTCCCGAGATGCGTTCCTGGCGATGCTCCAAGCGACACATCGGGACTGAAGCGGCGGGGTAGCATCGGGGTGTGGCCAACGAACGCTTCGACTACATCATCGTGGGCGGCGGATCTGCCGGGAGCGTTCTCGCCAATCGGCTGACCGCGGATCCGGGGACGCGTGTCCTCGTCCTCGAGGCGGGCCGGCCCGACTGGCGTTTCGATGTCTTCGTGCACATGCCAGCGGCATTGGCATTTCCGATCGGCAGTCCGTTCTACGACTGGAAATACGAGTCGGAGCCGGAGCCGTTCATGGCCGAGCGCCGGATCTACCATGCCCGAGGAAAGGTCCTCGGCGGCTCCTCGTCGATCAACGGGATGATCTTTCAGCGCGGCAACCCGCTCGACTTCGAGCGCTGGGCCGCCGACCCCGGGATGGCGACCTGGGACTTCGCCCATTGCCTTCCGTACTTCAAGCGGCTGGAGGACACGCTCGCCGCCGACCCGGATGATCCCTGGCGAGGTCACGGCGGGCCGCTGCCGCTCGAGCGTGGACCCGCCACGAACCCGCTGTTCGAGGCGTTCTTTGCTGCGGCGCAGGAATCCGGCCGTCCGCTCACCGACGATGTCAACGGGTACCGGCAAGAGGGTTTCGCCAAGTTTGATCGGAACATCCGACGCGGCCGCCGTATCTCTGCCGCGCGGGCGTACCTGCACCCCGTGATGCGACGGCGCAACCTGAAAATCCGAACCGGGACCCTGGTCACGAAGATCCATTTCGATGGCCGGCGGGCGACGGGCGTCGAGATCGAACGTCAGGGCGGCGGAACGGAGACCCTCACGGCGGGAGAGGTGATCCTCGCGGGTGGGTCCATCAACACGCCGCAGCTGCTCCAGCTATCGGGCGTGGGCAATGCTACGGAGCTCCGCTCGCTCGGGGTTCCCGTGGTGGCCGACCTGCCGGGTGTCGGCGAGAACCTCCAGGATCATCTCGAGGTCTACGTCCAGCATCGATCGAGGGAACCGGTTTCGATGCAGCCGTCGCTCCAGAAGTGGCGCCGGCCGTGGATCGGCTTCCAGTGGCTCTTCCTGCGACGAGGTCCCGGCGCGACCAATCATTTCGAGGGTGGTGGTTTTGCTCGCGGTAACGATGACGTTGCCTACCCGAACCTGATGTTCCATTTCCTGCCACTGGCGATCCGCTACGACGGCACGGTGCCGACCGGTGGGCACGGTTACCAGGTCCATGTGGGCCCGATGTACTCCGACGCTCGCGGCAGCGTCAAGATCAGGAGCCTTGACCCGCACCGACATCCCGCGTTGCGGTTCAACTACCTCTCGACGGACCAGGATCGTCGCGAGTGGGTCGAGGCCGTTCGCGTTGCGCGGGATCTGCTCGGTCAGCCGGCGATGGCGCGGTTCAATGGTGGCGAGGTTTCCCCCGGGCCGTCAGTGACCACCGATGCAGAGATTCTCGACTGGGTCGCGCGGGATGGCGAAACCGCCCTGCATCCGTCGTGTACGGCTCGCATGGGGGTCGATTCCCTGTCCGTGGTCGATCCCTTAACGATGCGGGTTCAGGGAATCGACGGGCTGACGATCGTCGATGCCTCGGTCTTCCCGTATGTCACGAATGCCAACATCTATGCGCCGGTCATGATGGTGGCCGAGAAGGCCGCGGATCTCATTGCCGGCAACAGCCCTCTCCCGGCGGAGCCTCGGCCGTTCTACCGCCATGGCGCCGGGATGCCGCTGTTCGAATCGCGGTCCGACGACTGACCTCGTGCGACCGAACGGACCTCGTGCGTCCGACGACTGACCTCGTGCGTCCGAACGGACCTCGTGCGCGCCGCGTTCCGAGTGTGGTCAGGCGTTCCCGCGTGGCCGACCGCCGCGAGCACCGGGAATCGGGGACCGGCTGAGGTAGATTGCCCCGCCCCGCACGCCCATGTTCACCGCTGCCGGATGGGCAGCGATCTGGCGCGCCACGGCCAGCCGAATCGTCATGAGTTTCTCGCCGGGTTCGAGTTCGATCTTTTTGAGCCCGGACATTGGGCCGACAGCGATCTCGTTGAGGGACTTGTGAATCAGCTGATCACGCTTTTGGGCCGCGATCTGTCGTGGTGTCAGGACATGCTGACTGCGTGGCTTGGGCGTGAGCTCTTCGAGCTTTGCATCGCGAATTTTCATCGAGGGGACTCCTGAATCAGGTCGCAAGGCCCGGGTATCGCGTGGGCGTCTGCGAAATTGCGTGATGAAGTCATGGTAACCATTTGTATCCTGCGATTGATTATCAAAATCGACACACGCGGGTCGGACGTCAACCCGGTGCGGAGGCGCACCGCGGGCCGGGAGATTC
>JAYWFP010000009.1:0-2727 GCA_043778745.1 Chloroflexota bacterium | reverse complement strand
ATTGGCCCGGGGCCGTCGATGTATGTCCGCGCGATCAAGCGCGGGTCGGGCGGCCCGCCTCGTCGCTCATCCAGGATTCAGGTTGCGCGGTCACGGTCCCACTGAGCCGCCGGCCCGCCCTGAAGCGGCGTCACCCCCCGGGCCCGCTTTGACGCGCCGGCGGCTTCCTGCAACCGGCCGATCGCCTGATGGGGCTACGATCGTCGCGTCGCGCCAGATTGACATCGCACATCAGATTGACATCGCACATGAGATTGACATCGCACATGAGCCGGCCGGCTTGGTGGCTGGAGGTCGACCCTGAGATTCCTGATCGTTGAGGATGAACCGGCCATCGCCGGTGCCCTGAAGGCAGCGCTGAGGGCGGATGGACACGCGGCCGACACCGTCGGCGATGGGCGCGATGCCCTCGACTGGGCGGACACCTACGCCTACGACCTGGTCATTCTCGATGTCATCCTTCCCGGTCTCGATGGGTTCGCTGTGTGTTCGGCCCTCCGAGCCAAGGGGTTCGCAGCTCCGATCCTCATGTTGACAGCGCTCGACGACGTCGACGATCGGATCCGGGGTCTCGATCACGGAGCGGACGACTATCTCCCGAAACCGTTCAGCATGGATGAGCTTCGAGCGCGCGTCCGCGCGCTCGGCCGGCGCAGGCTCGAAGACCGTGCACCAAAGCTTCAGGTCGGCGATCTCGAGCTCGACCCGGCAACGCGCGGTGTTCGGCGATCCGGTCGAGACATTCGACTCACGGCTCGCGAATTCGCCCTGCTCGAACTGCTGGCGCGCCATCCCGGCCAGATCTTTGGCCAGGAACGCCTGATCGAAACCCTGTGGGATGCGGATTTCACGGCCGAATCGAACATCGTCGAGGTCTACGTACGGAGCCTGCGTCGGAAGGTCGATGAGGGCCGACGCGACGGCCTGATCGAAACCGTTCGGGGCTCCGGCTACCGCCTCCGGGCCCCGGAGTTGATCTGATGTTCTCCCGCACGCAGACCCGACTGACGTTGTTGTACATCGTTCTCTTCGCCCTCGTGCTCGGGATTTTCAGCGTCGTCTTCTACATCGTTGTCACGACAGCGCTTGCACCGACCTTCGACGTTGGGCCAGAGCTGACCAATGAACAGGCGGCCGAGGCCGCCTACCGGGCGACCGTGGACCAGATTCGGATCGCGCTGGTGGTTGCCGACGTGACGGTCGTCGTCATTGTCGGTGTTGCCGCATGGGTCCTTGCGGCCCGGACACTTCGCCCGATCCGGGAGGCGCATGCACGCCAGCGCCGCTTCGTCGCCGACGCATCCCACGAGATGCGGACACCGCTGGCGGCAATTCGCGCCTCCGCAGAAGGCGCGCTGGCCGGGCCGGGATCGGGGGAGGACCTGCGGCACGCGCTCGGCGTCGTCGTCGATTCGGCAGCGCAATTGTCGAGGCTGACTAACGATCTGCTCATCCTTGCGCGAGCGGATGAGCTCCCGGCGGGCCGTCGGGCGGCCCCGGCGGACCTGTCGGTGATCGCAGCCGAGACCCTCGACGCGTTCTGGGCGGCCCACCCGGACTTGCCCAGGGCCAGGACGGCCCTCGGTGCCGACCTGCTCGTCGTCGCTGATCCCGATGAGATCGGACGCATCGTCCTGAATCTCATCGACAACGCGTACCGCTACAGTCCGGTCGGCTCGCCGCCGCCGCAGCTCACGAGCAAGGTTGCCGAACGGGACGCGGTCGTCGAGGTGAGCGACACCGGACCGGGTATCGCAAACGCCGACCTGGATCGAATTTTCGAACCGTTTGCCCGCCTGCATGCGGATGCCGATGCCGAGGAGGGGAGCGGCCTCGGACTCGCGATCGCTCGCAGCCTCGCCCATCGCAACGGCGGACATCTGACAGTCATAAGCCGACCGGGCCACGGTTCGACCTTCCGACTCACCCTGCCTCGGTTCAGGTGAGGTTCATGTCCATCACCGATACCTCGTACTGAGCGATCGGCGCCAGCGCCGACGACAACGAGCGCGAGGTTTCTCAACCGTGTCTATCAAGTCGTCCAGCAGCCTCCGACGGCTGCTCATGCTTTCCGCCACCGGAGTCCTGCTGGCCGCCTGCGGCCGGGCCGGAGGGGTTGGTTTCACATCGTCCGCGGCGCCATCGGCATCTGCCCTGCCGCCGACCCTGTCCTCGAGTCCGGGCGGCCTGCAGACCGCAACGCCCACTTCGACCGACAGGACGGCGACCGAGCCGCCCGGGGGAACGACGAGCGGGGATGTCCCCGACAATGCCGTGTTCCTCACGTATCACGGAGCCGGGCCGGTCTTTTCCATCCAGTACGTCGAGGGTTGGCAGGTGACGCCACGCACGGACGGGGTCGTCATCAAGGACAAGGACAGCAGCGAATCGGTCGGCATCGTGGGGCCCCGGACGGACGTCGCGGGCTACATCTCGGGCGTGGATCTTCCGGCCCTCCAGGCCCGACCGGGCTTCGCGCTGATTAATCAGGATTCGGTCAAGATCGGCAGTTCGACCTACCAGCACGTGGCCTATCACCAGCTATCTCCGGCGGACTCCGTCACCGGCAAGCAGGTGCCCCAGACGGCCGACCGGTACTACGTTCCGGGGCCCAACGGCCTCGCGATCGTGAGCCTTGCAACCCCGGATGGCGTCGACAACGTGGATGCCTTCCGCCAGATGATCGCGAGCTTCTCGTGGTCGCGGTAGAGGTCGCGGTCGCGGTAG
>JAYWFP010000008.1:0-2730 GCA_043778745.1 Chloroflexota bacterium | reverse complement strand
GCACGCGGAGTCCAGTTCCCAAGCAGAAGGTCGAGGGTTCGAGACCCTTCTCCCGCTCCACTTCCCAGTTGAACCACGATCGGTACGACTCCGCGCGGTGCGGCCGTAACTACCCCACTATTCCTTGATTAGGGGCCCGGTCATCGCCGTCCTCAACGCGGGGCGACCGACCTGTCGCCGCCGCAGCACGCTCCGCGAGGATCAACGTCCCCGCCGGGCCCGCCATGCTACCGAGGCCGGCTAGGACGAGGAAGTCCTCCTTCTGCTGCTCTGGCGTACCCGGATAGCCTCCGAGTTCACTGGCGAGTTCGGCGCGCGTTGCCTCGATGAGGCCGGGCATCACGGATAGACCTCCGCCCACCACAATCCGTTCTGGGGCGAGTGCGTACACGAGCGAGCGTACGCCAGCCGCCAGGTAGAACGCGACGAGAGCGGTCGCGGCGGCCAGGTTGGGACCACGGAGCGTTTCTCCGCGGCGCCCGAATCGGGCCGCCAGGGCCGTACCGCTTGCCATCCCTTCGAGGCAGTCCCCGTGGAACGGGCATGAGCCGACAAACGTGTCGCCACGTCGACGTTGCACCACGAGATGACCCATCTCCGGGTGGCCGAGGCCATGGACGAGTCGGCCCTCAATGACCGCACCCCCGCCGATGCCGGTCCCCAGCGTGAGGTAAAGGTACGAGTCGATTCCGAGCGCCGCTCCCCACCGTCCTTCGGCAAGAGCCGCCGCGTTGACGTCAGTGTCAAACCCGACTGGCAGGCACAGATCGCTCGCAATCGGTCCGACGAGGTCGGTGTCCGACCAGCCTGGCTTCGGGGTCGATGTGATCCAGCCGTAATGAGGATGCCCCGTGCGCAGCTCAATCGGGCCGAACGAACCGATCCCGATCGCGTTGAGCTCAGTCCCGGCGTCTACCGCGCCCTTGAAGAAGGCGAGCACAGACCCGATCGTTTCGGCCGGCTCCAAGACGTCAATGCGCGCCGCATCGACGATGTGGCTTGGCTCGGTGCCAATCACGCATACGAACTTCGTGCCGCCCGCCTCGATCCCGCCATACAGATCCATTCGTCTCTACTACTCCCGCACGGCTATCAATCCCGTCGCTTTTCCGCCGTCGACCGCCGGGGTCTCACCGGTGATGCAGGTCGACCGAGCACGTTGGTACCCCCATCCAGGCAGTCCATCGATCCAGCCCATGCCTGCCATCCTGACACTCCGTCCAGGGACCTATCCGTCCGATAGCGCTCCGCCGGTCATCCCGCGGATGATGTAGCGCTGGACGATGAGCGCGAAGACCAGCACTGGGATCGTCGTAACGACACCGACGGCGGCAATCTGTCCCCAGAAGGTTCCGATCGGGGTGAGCAAGCTCGGGGTCGCGACGGGGAGCGTGGCCGTGGCCTTGGTCGTGAGGATGAGTCCGTACAACAACTCATTCCAGGAGTTGATCACGGCAAAGATCGCGGTGGCAGCCAGTGGGCCCCGCGTCATCGGCAGCAGCAGCGTGAAGAAGTAGCGTGCTCGCGAGGCGCCATCCATCAAGGCGGCCTCGTCAAGCTCGCGCGGGATCGCGAGAAAGAAGCCTCGCATCATCCAGGTTACGAACGGCACCAGGAACGTCAGGTGGGCAATCACCGGGGCGGCGTAGCTACCAATCAGGCCGATCTTGGCGAGGATGAGAAACAGGGGCACCGCGAGTACCACGGCGGGAAGAAGCCGGGCCGCAAGGAGCGCGAACATGACGACGGTCGTCGCCTTGCCCGAGCTTCGGGACAGCGCATAGCCCGCAGGAACGCCGACCCCCATCGCGATGCCGGTCGCGGCGATGGCGACCACGGTCGAGTTCACGAGATTTCGCGCAAATCCCTTCTCGATGAACGCCACCCGGTAGTTGTCCAGGGTCGGGATGAACGCGGAGAACGGATCGCCCGAGAAGATGTCCGTACGGGTCTTGAATGACGTGAGGATCAACCAGAGGTAGGGCAGCAGCAGGGCGAGGAGGATCGCTGCGAGGGCAATCGTTGCGGCACGGCGACCGACCGCGGATGACTGCCTCATGCCACGTTCCCGGCGCGGGTCACGACCTTGAAATAGAGGTACGCGGCCGCGAGCGCCGCGACGAATTCAACGACACCCATTGCCGCACCGAGGCTCATGTCCCAGTTCATGAACGCGACCCGGTAGGTGAACAGGTCGAGGACCTCCGTCCCGGAGCCGGGTCCACCGCCGGTGAGCACGAGCACCTTGTCGAACTCGCGAACCGCCTCGGCCGATCGGAAAATCACGGCGACCACGATGACCGGACGCAACATCGGGACGACGACGAGGCGGAGCCGCTGCAGGGACGAGGCTCCGTCGACGGCCGCGGCTTCGAGCGGGGAGGTGGGCAGGGCTTGCATCCCGGCCCACAACATCAGCGCCATGAATGGCGACCACTCCCAGACGTCCACCAGGACGAGGGCCGTGAATGCGCCGGCCGGCGTGCCGAGGACGTCGACCGGGCTCCCGGTAAGGGACTTGAGGATCGAGGCGATCGGCCCGAATTGGGGGTTCAGGGCGAAATTGAACATCAGGCCGACGATGACTGGCGTCACGATCATCGGGATGATGAGCAGTCCGAGGAGGGGTCCGCGCTCGCGACCAGTGGCATTCAGGCCGGCGGCCAGGAGGAGGCCAAAGGTGAGCTCGAGGGTTACCGCACTTGCGGTGAAGATCGCGGTCCTGCCGAT
>JAYWFP010000007.1:0-2749 GCA_043778745.1 Chloroflexota bacterium | reverse complement strand
CCTGATGGCGCATCGGGCGTGGAGCATCCGATGGCTGATACAACATATCTCCGCGTCCGATCAGGTCCTCGGCGCCGGGGGCATCGAGGATCGTCCGTGAATCGATCTGGGACGCCATAGCGAACGCGATCCGGCTCGGGAAGTTCGCCTTGATCAAGCCGGTCACCACGTTGACCGATGGACGCTGGGTGGCGAGGACCATGTGGATGCCGGTCGCGCGCGCTTTCTGGGCGAGCCGGACGATTGGATCCTCGATGTTCTTGCCTTCGCGCATCATCAGGTCGGCCAGCTCGTCGATGACGATCACGATGTACGGCATGCGGTCTTCCGGGTCCGCCCGGGTCTCGTTATAGCCCCGAATATTCCGCGCTGTGGCGCCGGCGAACCGCCGGTAACGGCCCTCCATTTCGTTGACCGCCCACTTGAGCGCCGACCTCGCCCGGTCCGGTTCGGTGATGACCGGCACGAGCAGATGCGGAAGGCCGTTGTAGGAGGCCAATTCGACGCGTTTCAGGTCCATCAGAATCATCCGGACGTCGTCCGGTGTCGAGTTGCAGAGGAGGCTCGTGATGACCGCGTTGACCATGACGCTCTTGCCGGATCCCGTGGCACCGGCGATGAGGAGATGCGGCATCTTCGCGAGGTCGACGGCCTGTGCCCGGCCGGCCACGTCGCGACCCAGAGCGAACGTGAGACGAGAGGTTGCGGACGTCGTGAAGTCGACCGATTCGAGGATTCCCCGCAGCGTCACGACGTTGAAGTCCTCGTTCGGCACTTCGATGCCCACGGCACTCTTGCCCGGGATCGGCGCCTCGATCCGCAGCGATCGAGCCGCAAGAGCCATCGCCAGGTCGTCGGACAATCCCTCGATCCGGCTGACCTTGATATGGGGTGCCGGCTGGACCTCGTACTGGGTCACGACCGGGCCGGCATTCCGGCCGATGATCTGGGCCGGGATGTCGAAGCTGGCCAGCTTCTTGACGATGATCTCTTCATTGCGGGCATGGATCGCGTCGTCACTGCCGAGGATGAGCGGTTCGATCGTGACATCGAGCAGCTCCAACGGCGGCAGGACGTATGCACGCCGCTCGACCGTAGGCGGCGAGTCGGATGCGTCGGTGATGTCGTCAGGATCGCGAACGGACCGGGCAGCGAGCGCTGCCGCGGCGGCGGTCGGAGCAATCGAGGGCGCTCCCCCGGCCGAACGCGCCGGTGCGAATGTCGAGGACGTCTGCGCCTGGGATGGCACGCCGGCCGGGATCTGATCGGATCCGTCGCCGCCCCAGATCCCCGTCTGGCCGCTGGATCCGGCGGCTGAGATGGTTCCGCGGCCGGCTCGCCCAGCCGCCGTCCGGATTCCCGGCGTGCGGTCCGTCCTTGGTTCACGAGGGTCGAGGGTTGGCGAGTTCGTGGCCTGCCGGGCATCTCGTTGCATCGAAGCCGAAACCGTGGTCCCCAGCCAGCGGGCAAGTCGCGTTCCCGGCCGCACGAGCTCACGCAATGGAAGGTTGAAGGCGAGCATGACGCCGACCGCAGCAACCGCGAGCAGCAACACGAACGCTCCGGGTGCCGTCAGCGGGTCGACCAGGAGATCGGCAAAGAACCGACCAAGTTTGCCGCCACTCCAGAAGGCCGTGATCTGGACCGCGCCGAGGATGGCGAGGTAGGCAACGATCAGACCAACGATCGTCACGCCCCAGCCGGACTGGGGTCGTGTCCCAGGGCCCCACTCGAGGTACCAACCGCCGCCCAGGAGCAGGAAGGGCAGCAGCCACCGGAGGCTGCCAAACCAGGGCCCGACCGAACCGATCCACCAGTCGGTGAGTCGGCCCTGCCCCGGCAGAACCAGGGCGATGAGCGTCACCGCGCCGAGCGCCAGCAGGATGATCCCGATGATCGATCGTGCTACCGCGGGGTTGACCGGCGGGAGCGCAACACCAGGAAACCCAAAGCCTGATCGGCGGCGGGAGCGGCGTGGGGCCGATCGTCGGCGGGTCGCCACGCTCAGACCTCGACGACCACGGGGAAGACCATCGGACGCCGCTTCGTCTGCTCATACAGGAAGCGAGACACGCCCTCCTTGATCTGGGTCTTGAGGAGCGCGATTTCGCTGATGTGATCGCCCGGTGTCTGGACCGCCTTGATGACGCGTTCGACAGCTGCCTCGACGACTCGGTCATGCTCGGCTCCGTGGATGAAGCCACGCGTGATGATCTCGGGACGCCCGATCACGCTGCCGGTCTGCTTGTCCACGACCACAACGATCATGAACATGCCGTCGTTGGCCAGGGCCCGGCGGTCGCGCAACACGACTTCTCCGACATCCCCCACCGACAGACCATCCACGAAGACGTAGCCGGCGGTCACCGGCGCGGCCCTCCGGGCGGTCCCGTCAGCCAGGAACTCGATCGGCTGGCCGTTCTCGATGATGAACACGTTTTCGGGTTCGACGCCCGTTTCGATCGCCAGGCGCCCGTGCTGAACCTGCATCCGGAATTCCCCGTGGATCGGGATGAAATGCTTCGGCTTGGTGAGGCCGAGCATCAGCTTGAGCTCCTCCTGGCTCGCATGGCCGGAGACGTGGGCGCGCTTGATCGTGTGATAGAAGACATTGGCGCCGGCCTTGAACAGGTTGTCAATCGTGCGGCTGACGTATTCCTCGTTGCCGGGGATCGGGCTGGCGCTCACGATGACGGTGTCGCCGGTCTTGATCTCGACGAAGCGATGGTCACGATTCGCCATCCTGGCA
>JAYWFP010000006.1:0-2753 GCA_043778745.1 Chloroflexota bacterium | reverse complement strand
TCGCCGGCTGGGCCGGTGAGCAACTCGTGGACACGGTTGCCGATGACTGGGAACCGGCCATTGCGGCGGATCCGAGTGCACCCTGGGTCTACCTGCTCACGACCCGCTACGGCACCTCCAAGCCCTGCCCCGGCAACTGCCCGAGCCCATGGATCGCGCTGGAGATCAGCGCCAACGGCGGCGGGACATGGACCGAGGGCGTGCCCCTCTGCGCCTGCAAGGGTTCCGGGCAATTCGACCCGATCATCGAGGTCGTACCCAGCACCGGCGCGGTCTATGCGCTGTACATGAATGGCTACAACGTCATGTTCGTGAAGTCCACCAACCACGGCTCCACCTGGTCGGCTCCGGTCAGGACCTACGGCAGCGTGAGCTGGAACGACAAGCCCGTCATCGCGATGAGCGACGACGGGCGCGATGTCTACGTGAGCTTCAATGGCCCTACCGGCGGCGATCCGTGGGTCGCCCAGTCGCACGACTTCGGTGTCACCTGGACGCAGCGGAAGCTGACCGACAGCGCGCGCTACATCTTCGCCTTCGATGCCGACGTCGCCTCCGACGGGACCGTCTACTTCGCCGAGACGTCGCTGCTCTACGGCGGGGGCGGGAACAAGGGCACCACCCCGATCGGCGCCATCGAGGAGCATGTGTACGTCTCAACCGACCAGGGCGTCACGTTCACCGATCGCCTCGCTGCCTCGGTCCAGCCGGGTCTGGCCTGCGTGGCGGCGGGTTGCACGCCGGACTACTACCTCGCTCACAACGCCCTCAGCGTCGATGCCACGGGGCGTGTGGTCCTGCTCTATGACGGCGCCACCGCCAGCGGCGGGCTGCAGACCGTCGCGTCGGTCAGTTCCACGAACCGTGGCGCGACCTGGAGCGCGCCGGTCACCCTGTCCGTGGTGGGCGAGGAATCCGTCGCCCCCGCCGTCGAGGGTCGGGGTTCGGGCGACTTCCGGGCGTTCTACTTCCAGACCACGGGCGCCAACCCCGATGTCTGGAACGTGTACTACCGTCGATCAGCTGACGGTGGCGCCACGTGGAGCGCGCCGGTCCGGATCTCCGATGCCTCGAGCGGCACCACCTACAAGTCGGCCGCCGGATTCCTCGAGATGTACGGCGACTACGGCGAGATCGCCATCACCTCGACCGGCAAGACCATCGCAGCGTGGGGCGAGGGCGCCAGCTACACGGGTCCGGGTGGGGTCTGGTTCAACCGGGAGCCATAGCCGATAGAAGGATCAGGGCGTTGCCGCCCTCGCGGCGAGGCCCCCGATCCGGTCAACGAACTGATCGAGAAACGCGTCCGCATCGGCGGTCACCGCAACTGCCACGTTTGCCGGCCGTCCAGTGCTGCCGCGCCAGTCTGCGACCGTCATCGCGTGGGCGAGTCCGGGCCCTGCCTCAACATCGACGAACACGGGACGTGTACTGACCAGCGACGGATCGACCGTTGCCGCAACCACGAATGGATCGTGGATGAAGGCGCCGTAGAAGCCATCGTTCGCGGCGTGGAACTCGAAATAGAAGCGCAGCGCATCCACGACGAACCGGAGGACGTGGTTCTCGCGAGCCGACCCAACGGCCTGCATCGCGTCGGGACCCACGCCGAGGGCGAGTGCATCCGCATCCGCCCCGACGGCGCCGGCTCGGCGTGCGAGACGGGCGACGCGCGGGGGCAGCAGCCGCGCCTGCTCGGTGATCTCCAGGCCCATCCCGATCGGGAGCGGCACGCTCGGATCCGCGGCCAGGGCAAGACTCCAAGCGTAGAGGCAGGCCTTCGCAGCGTCCGGATCCACGAATACGTTCCACTCCGAGGTCGGTGTCGTGTTGCCCGAACCGCGGAACACGCCGCCCATGAACGTCCACCCGCGCAGCAGTGACGGCAGCCGTGGCTCGCGCTCGAGGGCCAGCGCGAGGTTCGTCATCGGCCCGAGGGTGATCAGGTCGACCTCGCCCGGTCGGCGTCGGGCGACCTCGATGATCACGTCGGCGGCGTGGCCCGTGACGAGCGGCGCGCCTGGGTCGGCGAGCGTCGCGTGTCCGATCCCACGCGGGCCGTGCGTCTCCTCCGTCGTCGTGAGTGGCTTGACCAGCGGACGGTCGGCGCCCGCATGGACCGGGATGTCGCTCCGGCCGGCAAGTTCGAGGACAGCGAGCGTATTCGCCACCACCCTCCCGAGTGCCACGTTTCCTGCGATGCAGGTGACCGCGAGCAGGTCGATCTCCGGCGAGGCACACGCATACAGGAGTGCGAGGGCGTCGTCGATGCCGGTATCGACATCCAGGATCACGGACAGCTGGTCACGTTTGCCGAAACCCGCATCGCCTGCCATCGCCCACAGCCTACACTTCCACCTCGTGACCTCCCCCGATCGCCGTCCCGAACTGGCCATCCTTCCCTACGAGCGCCGCGTCGCACACGTTTCGGACTGGGATCCGCGTACCGTGGACGTGGCGCGAAACATCACGGCGATGATCCAGGCGAGGCGCCCGGAGCTACGCGTCGAACACATCGGGAGCACGGCGGTGCCCGGGTTGCCGGGCAAGGGCATCGTGGACCTGTCGGTCGAGACGGAGCCCGCGTCGATCCCCGGGATCGTGGCCGTGCTCCACGAACTCGGCTTCCAGGATCAGCCGGGACCCGACCCGTGGCCGCCGACCCGTCCAATGCTCGTCGGCGCGGTCCGTTTCGAGGGCGACGAATTCCGGATCCATTTCCACGTTCAGCCGACCGGAGGCGATTCCCGCCG
>JAYWFP010000005.1:0-6638 GCA_043778745.1 Chloroflexota bacterium | reverse complement strand
GACCCCATCTGGCCACTCCGCGTGGCCGCGAGCCCCACGATCCTGCGTGAGCTCGACGCTGAGCGCGAACCTGCGGCTTCGCTCGACGCCCTCGGTATCGTGGGCGTTCCCGTCCTCCAGGTCCTGGGGACGGCGAGCAGCCCCGCCTTCCAGGCCGCGACCATTGCACTCAACACGCGCCTCGCTCGTGGCTCCATCCTGCGGATCGAGGGCGCCGCGCACGCGGCTCACCACACGCACCCCGATGCGTTCGTCACGGCCGTCGAGTCGTTCCTCGACGGGCAATGACCCAGCCCTGGTCGGCGAATGGTCGCGAACGGGCTTCCCGGGTGGTGATCGAACCGCTATCCTGCCTTTGCCAACGGCCCGATCAGACCGAAGCCCTTATCGAGGAACGCGATGTCGCCCACCGACGCGAAGTTGGAGTTGCTTCGCTCGATCCCGCTCTTCTCGCGTCTCAATTCGCGCCAGATCGAGCGACTCGGTCAGCTCTTCGACGAAGTCGACGTCCCGGCCGGCCAGGTCCTCATGCGCGAGGGCCAGACGGGCGGGGAGATGTTCATCGTTGCCAGCGGCCGACTCACCGTGGAGCGCAACGGGGCCCACATTGCGGATCGCGGGCCCGGCGACGTGGTCGGCGAGATCGCCTTGCTGTCCGAGGGTCCCCGGACGGCCACCGTGACCACCACAGAGCCCTGCCAGCTCTTCGTCCTCGGGCACCGTGAATTTCATTCCCTGATGGATGAGCAGCCGGCGTTCCGTCTTCAGATCCTCGACGGACTCGCCCGACGAATCCGCGCGTCGGAGGTCGACGCCGCCCACTGACCCGGCCGCGGTACTACCATCCCGGTATGACCGACACGACCGCGCCGACTCCGGCCGCGGCTCCCGCGTATCCCTACTCACCCGGTCTCGAGGGCGTCCCGGCGGCCGAGTCGGCGCTGGGTTACGTCGACGGCGCGGCAGGTCGCCTGACCTATCGCGGGTACCGGATCGGCGACCTCGTTGAGCACGGGTCGTATCCCGCCGTGGCCAACCTGCTGTGGACCGGCGACTGGGAGCCGAAGCATCACCTGCCGACATCGGCCGTGCCGGCCGCCGTCATGACCGCCCTTCGGGCCCTGCCAACGTCGGCCAAGCCGATGGACGCACTCCGGACCGCAGTGTCCGTATGGGGCGCAACGCAGGTCCTCGAGTGGCCGCCGACTGCGGAGCAGGCGCGGGCGCTTACGTCGTTCTCGCCGTCTGCCCTCGCCGCGTTCGCCCGGCTGCGCCAGGGCCTCGAGCCGATCGAGCCTGATCCCGATCTCGACCTCGTACCCGGCTACCTGTACCAGCTCACCGGTCAACGAGCCGATCCGAGCACCGCCCGCGCCCTCGATGCGTATTTCGTCGTCGGCGCCGAACACGGCCTGAATGCCTCGACCTTCGCGGCTCGGGTCATCACTTCGACCCGAAGTGACCTCGCCTCGGCGGTATGTGGAGCGATCGGTGCGATGAAGGGGCCGCTCCATGGCGGCGCCCCGTCCGAAGTGGTCGAACAGCTTCACAAGGTCGGTTCGCCCGAGCGCGCCGAGCAGTGGGTCCGGGACGCGATCGATCGCGGCGAGCGCCTCATGGGCTTCGGGCATCGCGTCTACCGCGCGTACGATCCGCGAGCCGCCGCCCTGCGCAAGGTGGTCGAGGCGATGGACCACAAGCCGGACTGGCTTGATCTGGCCATCAAGGTGGAGGATGTTGCCCTCCGGGTCCTCGCCGAGAAGCATCCGGAACGACCGCTCAAGACGAACGTCGAGTACTACGCAGCGGCTGTTCTCCAGGGCGTGGGCCTCGCGCCGGACCTCTTCCCGGCGACCTTCGCGCTGGCGCGCCATGCCGGCTGGACCGCTCACATCCTTGAACAGTCGGCCGATAACCGCCTCATCCGGCCGAACGCGATCTACACCGGGCCGGCGGAGCGCGACCTGCCGGCCTGACCATCAGCCGGCTTCCTCCGCCTCGACGATCGCGACCTGCGCCGCGAGCTCAGCGGCCGGCGACGGGCGGCGTGACCCACGATCCCGGCGCCGTGCCACCGCGACGCCGCCGATCAGCAGCGTCGCGGCGCCCAGGAAGAACGGGGCGGGCAGCCCGGCCTGGACGACGATCGCGCCGAGCGCGGGACCCACGATCCCGGCGGCATACAGCGGCAGGTAGACGAGATTCAGCGTCTGGCTCCGGCGCTCCGGCGACACCTCCGTCGCGAGGAGGCTGAAGACCATCGCCGAGGTCGAGGACACGCACGCGGCGAAGACGACCGCCACGAGCGCCAGGAGCCCGATTCCACCGACCTGCGGGGCGAGCGGCATTGCAATGAGGGCCACTCCCCCGACGAACAGGGCGCCGACGAGGATCCGTCGATAGCCGAGCCGGTCCCCGAGCGCTCCGACGAACGGAGCGAGGAGCGCGCCCGCCAGCGCAGCGGTTCCCGCGACAAGCGCGATCCCGCTGGCCAAACCCGGGCCTCTGCCCGTGATGGTTTCGACGACCACCGGCACGTACGGTCGCGACATCTGGTTGGCCAGGAACGCGGTCCCGAAGATCAGGAAGATGCCGCGGACGGCGCCGTCGGACAGAACGCCACGCACGGCACCGAAGGCCAGGGTCAGGACACGCCCCTCCGGGACGACCTCGGGCCGGACCTCTCGCGAGCCAAATCCGACGAGCAGCGCCGTGCCGACCGACAGGGCCGCCGACACCGCGAACACACCGCTCAGGGACCAGCCGAGGCCGTCGATCAGGATCCCGGCAAGCGTCGGGCCGACCGCGAAGCCGATCGGTCCGGAGGCGCCGAAGATCGCGATGACCGTCCCGATTCGGGCCTTGGGCGCTGCGTCCCGAATGCCGCCGAGCATGACTCCGGTATTGCCGAGCTGGAACCCGATGAGGAGGATGCTGACCGCCACGTGCCAGGGCTCGGTCGCGAGGGCCATCCCCAGGAACACGACCGCCTCGACGAGCGCGCTCCGGACGATGACGGCTTTGCGGCTGTACTTGTCGGCCCAGACGCCCCACAAGGGAACGAGGGGCATGCCGAGCACAAAGAGCAGGGCGCTGAACAGCCCGATGAACGAGAGGCGATCCGCATCGGGCACCCCGAGCGTAGACAGTTGTGACGGCAGGAGCGCGAAGACCTGGCTGACGCCGAGACCCTCGACCATCGACGTGATCCAGAACACGGCGACGAGTGGAATCCAGGCTCGGGCGGGAGTCGTTGCCATCTGGTCAGGCTACCGGAATCGGAGTGATCGCCGGAGCCGGAGTAGATTCAGGCTGGGAGGGCTGGGGATGCATCGATTCTTCGACAGGCTCATCGCTGGACAGGCCCGCTGGGCTCGGCCACTTGGCGACTTCAACCAGCGCTGGCTGCACGCCCTCTTCCGGCCCATGCCCGCCGTCCGGGATCTCCTCAACGGACGCTGGCTGGGCCACCCGCTGCATTCCGTCCTGACCGATGCGCCGATCGGGATCCTGTTCCTGGTCATCGTCCTGGATCTGGTCAACCAGCGGGCGGCGGCCGACATCGCCTTGATCGTCGGGATCCTGTCCATGCTGGCGGCCGCCGTCACCGGCGCAACGGACTACTCGGACACCGACGGCACCGCCCGGGAGCACGCAACCGTCCACAGCGCGCTGATGGTCGTGGCCCTCATCGTGTACGTCGCATCGCTCGGGATGCGCCTCGTGGCCGTCGCTGGCTCAGACCGAACCGCGGCGGTCTGGGTCTCGATCCTCGGGTTCGGGATCCTGTCGGCAGGCGCGTACGTCGGTGGCCAGGTCGTCTACACCCTCGGGAACATGGTCAGCCGGCACGCGTTCCGCGGCAGCGGAGCCAAATGGATCGCCTTGGAGCCGTCCGAACTCGACGCCGACGACGACATTCCCGAGGGCCGGCCGGTCAAGGGCAAGCTCGGAATCAACACGGTCGCGCTGGTCCGTCAGGGTGATCTGGTTCTCGCCGTCCATGACCAGTGCGCCCATGCCGGGGGGCCACTGTCGAGCGGGTCACTCGGTGACGGGACCATCGAATGCCCGTGGCACGGGTCCAGGTTCCAGCTCGCCGACGGCCACGTCATCCGGGGTCCTTCGGTCTACGACCAGCCGGCGTACGAGGTCCGGAGGGCTGAGGCTGGCGGGTGGGAGGCACGTCGACGACCATCCTGACCGTGCCACCGGGCGCACTGGTGGTCCTCGTCGGGCCGGCCGGAAGCGGCAAGTCGACGCTCGCAAAGCGGCTGTTTCCGTCGGCGGCGGTCCTGTCCTCCGATACATTTCGGGCCCGAATCGGAACCAGTGAGGCGGATCAGACCGTGACGCGCGCGGCATTCGCGGCCTTGCATCGAGACCTCGAGACGCGCCTCGCCGCGCGGCGAACTGCCGTCGTCGATGCCACGAGCCTCACGCCCGCAGCACGCTCGGCGCTCCTCACACGCGCCAGGGCGCATGGCGCGGCAGCGATTGCCATCGTGCTGGATCTGCCGCCCGACCTGGTCCAGCAACGGAACGCCGGCCGGACCCGGCGCGTCGTGCCGGAATCGGCGATCCTACGCCAGTTGGCCATGCTCCACGCCGTGACGAACGCCACGCTCACCGGGGAGGGATTCCGCGTCGTCCATCGACTTCGCTCGGACGACGACCTGGCCGCCCTTCGTGTCGAGGTGGAACCAGGCTAGACCGCGTCGCGGATCCGTCCGAAAAGTCGAACGCGGGCCGTCACGCGGCGTTACCGGTGATCAGGGCGATGGCCACGAACGCAAGGGCAACGCCGGCCGCATGGGACCTGGTGATCCGCTCCCGGAGCAGGGCGGCCGCGAGGATCACGGTGATGACCGGGTAGAGCGACGACAGAACCGCGGCGATCGACAGGTCGCCTGTCCGGGCCGCCGTGAGAAATGCCAGGTTCCCGATCACGTCGACCAGCCCGACGAGCACGACGAGAGGCAGGGTGGACCGAGGCATCCGCCAGGGCAATCGAAGGATCACCACGACCGCCACGAACAGGACCAGCTCGAGGCCGCGCATAAGGGCAAGGGGCGCGAAGGCGTGTTCAATGCCTATCCGACTCAGGACCACGCCGAGCAGGCCGAGCGTCAACCCACCCACGAGCGCGTAACCGAGGCCGGCGGGCCTGCCGGCGCTGTGGTCCGGCACGACCGAGACGATCACGACAGCGAGGATCGCGACGGCAAAGCCGACGAATACGATCGGCCCGGGAAATCCCTGCCAGGCTATTCCGATGATCGCCGGGGTCGTGGCCGTGAGGACGGCGGTGACCGGCGCGACCACGCCCATCCTTCCAACGGCCAGCCCGCGATAGAGGCTCCCAACGCCGATCGCCGCAAGGCCGCCGGCGAGGAGGGACAGGCCCAGATCCGGCCCTTCGAGCATCGGCTCCGAACGGATGACGAGACCGACGCTCGCGATGCCAAAGCCAACGCCCTGCGTTGCGAGCAGGACGCCGAAGATCGGGCCGCGTCTACCTAGGAGGCCGCCTCCAAAGTCCGAGATGCCCCACAGCACCGCCGAAACGAGCGCGAGCAGCGCAGGCAGGAGCGTCGGCGAAAGGTCCAGGTTCGGCATGAGGAGGATCGGCCTGGTCAGTCGGCGGCGTCGGGTTCGGCGTCCACGGCAGTGGGGGCCTCGAGAACCTGTACTGCATCGGCAGCTGCGTCGTACCGATCCGAGGTCGTCAGGTAGATCACCTGGAAGTCCGCGCTGATTCGCTTGAGCAGCTCGAGGGCAAGCGTTGCCCGCGCATCGTCCAGGGTCACGAACGGGTCGTCCAGTATGAGTGGCGGCCGGCGATCCCCCGTGACCAGGCGCACCAGCCCGATTCGGGCGGCCAGGTACACGAGGTCGAGCGTGCCCTGGGACAGGGACTCGACCGACACCCAGTCGCCGCGCTCCGGAGCAAACACCTCGATGCCGAGGTTGGTGTCGTCGACTCGGACCCTTCGGTAGCGACCGGCCGTGACCTGTTCGAGGTCCCCGACCATGTGCTTCTCGAGGTAGCGGGTTGCACGCTGCATCGTCGCGCGCTCGGCGGATTCGATCGCGCTGAGCGTCTGACCGTAGATCCTGGCGCGACGCTCCAGGGTCGCGAGCTGGTCCCGCCAGAGTGCCAGACGCTCCGCCTCGCCGGCGACCGCCTCCGCGTCGACAGGGTTCGCCTCCACGCGCGCCCGTGCGTCAGCTTCGTCGTTTCGGGCCTGGTCAATCAACCGCTCGGCGTCCCGGACCTCGACTTCCAGCCGTTCACGGGCGCGTGGTTCCTTGGCGATCGGACCGAGATGTTCAAGGGCCCGGGTCTTCTGTTCGATCTCAAGGGCCGCGGCATCGCGCAGCGGCGGCAGCGTCTCGATCGGTTCGCGACCGACCAGCCCCTCGAGTTGCGCTGCGAGGCGGTCGATGGCTGCGACGTGCGCCTCTTCGGCGGTCAGGAGCGCTTCGACCGCGGGCATGTCCTCAAGCTCCAACCCGGATAGCTGGTTGGCGAGCTCCAGGTCCTGCTCCTGAAGCTCCTGCTCGAGCTGTGAACGCCCTCGGAGGCGCCGGTCGATCTCGTCGTCTCGAAGCTGGCGTTCGCGGCCGATATCGGT
>JAYWFP010000004.1:0-2762 GCA_043778745.1 Chloroflexota bacterium | reverse complement strand
TATCGAGTGCCCGACGACCCATGGCCGGTTACGTTCGCGAGGATGCTCACCGCCTCGGCGCGTTCGAGTGGGTCGAGCGCCGGTCCGAGGTCGACGGCCCGCTGCAGCCAGCCTTGGGCCGCGTCCGTGTCCCCTCGAGCCGCGGCAATGACGCCGGCATGGAACAGGGTTCGCGCGTCGGCCGCGCCGGAGGACATCGCGGCCGTGATCTCCGTCCAGGCCTCGTCCGGCGCTCCCGTTCGGTAAAGCGCCCAGGCGAGGAGATCGTGGGCGCCGAAATCGGCGCGATCGATGAGCGCGGATCGCGCCTGATCGACGATGGCACCGGTCGCGCCGCCGTGATCGAGTTCGAACCGAATCAGCGTTCGGTCGTAAACGGACCCGGCGAGCGCGGACAGGGTCCGAGTCAGCCGCACGGTTCCGTACGCCACACGGGCCGCGTCAGGATCACCCGGCGCGTTTCGGCTCGTCAGGAGATCGCCGAGCAGGGCCTCGGCCTCGGGCGTCGGCGCGATGGCGATCGCCGATTCTAGGGTCGTGATGGCCGCGCCGAGATCGCCGTCGAAAGCCTGGATCCGGGCGAGGCCGAGGAGGGCGCCGAGATCCGATGCTCGGAGCTGGACCGCTGCGGCATAGCCCGTACCGGCGGCGCCGGCCAGGCCTGCGTTTCGCTGGTACTCGGCCAACGCGTACTCGTAGAAGCCGGCGTCTCCGCCGTCCGCGATCACCGCGTCCCTGGCGGCTTTCGCGAGGGCAACGGCGCGGTTGAGATCGCCCGTCACTGCGGCCAGCCGAGCCCGGCGCACATCCACCGCCGGGCTGGGTGCCTTCGCGACGAGGGTGGCCAGGTCGGCCCGGGCGGCGTCGAGGTTCCCAAGCTCCAGCGAGGCGTCGGCGCGCGTTGCAAGCGCCCCGAATTGCGTCGGATCGTCGGTGACCAGGCGATCGGCCGCGGCAAAGGCACCGTGGAAGTCGTGGAGCGAGTAGAGGATGGCGGCTTCGAGCGAGCGCGCCGCCGCGTTCTCCGGCGCGATCTGGATCGCGACCCGGGCCGCTGCAAGAGCCCGTTCGTGATCGGCGAGATCGGCCGTCAGGCGGGCCCGAGCGTGATACAGGATCGCCAGATTCGTGGCCGACAGGAAGTCCTGCGGATTGGCTGCGAGGTTGCGGCTCCAGGCCGCGATATTGTGGTCGAGCAGGGCCACGGATCCGGGGGCCGGGAGGACGGCGCCGGCACCGGGGATCGTCACCGGCGCATCGAAGATGGCCGGGAGCGTTGTCGGTGCGGTTGGCGTCGCCGGACGAGCCGGGTTGGTGGCGAACAGCTCCGGGCTCCACGAGCTGATAGTCCCGGCAACGGTGATCGCAAGCGCTGCGGTCAGGATCGCGATCGATCGAAGCCGATTGAAGCGAGGCTCGTGCATCCGGAGGGTTGCCATGGCGGTGGTGCGCTCCTGGGTCGCGTGGTCTGAAGCGTCAGAAAGAAGGAGTGGAGCGCGATCCCCCACGGCCGCGCTCCACTCCAGGGGTCAATGCGGTACGCCGAGGTACGGGAACGAGGCGAGGTAGTCGCCGTGCGGTCCCACACCATCGCCGTTCACGGCGCCGTCGGCGTCGCGGTCGGCGAACAGGCCCAGCGGATCGCCGCCGGTAGCGACTCGCAGCTCGACGTCGATGACGTCATCAGCGAGGGCGCGGCCGTTGAGCGGTGCCGGAAGGCTGGAGTTGCGGTCGTAGACGAGCACGTCCGGGATCAGCACGGAGGCAAGCGCCTCGGCCTGGCCCTGGGCATACGCACCCTCCGTGTCCAGCGAGGACAGGAAGAGGAGTCCGCCGACGACATTGTTGAAGAACTTGCCGCCGAAGGCGGTCAGCTGCTGTGACGGCTTCGTTCGATTGAAGTCGTTCTTGTCTACCTTTGGCATGAAGACGGTGTTGATGGCCGGCCGACCGATCTGGTCTGCCTTGTGCCAGCCGGAGTCGTTGTGCCAGCTCGTGGTCGCCCAGACACCGATCCGGTTCGGCAGCTGGCCGTTCGGGACCGACAGGACGATCGCGTTGGTGTTCAGATTCGCGAAGAAGTCGGTCGGGTTGTTGCCGAGTCCATCGCCGCCGACCGCGGTGCCCGTCGTGAGCAGCGTGGTGGTGCCGATGAAGCCCGTCAGGTCGAAGAAGAAGGGGTCGGAGCGGACGCCCGCCCAGGCCCACACGTCGCTCTGTCCGACGGTCTTGGTGCCGTCATTGGCATGACCCTGGGCAATTGTCTGGCCGCCGGTAAGCGATCGTGACTTGGCTCCCTCGTAGCGAGAGAGCTTGAACTTGAGGTTCGCGGTGCCGTCGTCGGCGAAGGTGGCCACGTAGGCCAGATCCTGGACGTTGTCGCCGTTCGTGTCGACGTTGATCACATAGCGGACGTTTGTCCCGAAGTCGCCGCCGAACAGGTTGATGGCCGGATTGACCGTCAATGCGATGGCGGTCCGTCCGGGATCGTTCGGGGCCTCGAAGACGTAGAGGTCGTTGATGTCGCGGTCGCCGTGCTCCGAGTGCGGGGCAATCTCACCGGCAACAACCGTGCCGCCGAGGGCGGGGGCGTCGAGGTGGTCGGCCGCGCTGGTGAGCAGCGGAACCGCGCCAATCGAGAGGACCGTGATTGCGGCCCCCAGGGTGGCGAGTTTCTTCATGGTGCGCATATCGGGGATCCATTTCCCTTTCGTGTGACTGGCCGGGGCTGAGACCGATCGGCGGTGTCGCGACTCCCCACA
>JAYWFP010000003.1:0-2766 GCA_043778745.1 Chloroflexota bacterium | reverse complement strand
TCGCGGAGGCGCGACGCGATCGCGTCGGCGCCGTAGCCCGAGAAGATCGGCGTGAAGATCGCCCGGAGCAGGCCCAGGGCGAGGACCGCGAACACGGTTTCCGGGAGCATCGGCAGGAGGATCCCGACGCGGTCACCTGGCCCGACGCCTATCCGATCCAGCATCCGCGCGGCGCGGTCGACCTCGGACTGGAGCGCGCTCGCGGTGAAGCGCCTGACCTCACCGTCCTCGCCTTCCCAGACGAGCGCCTCGCCGTCGGGATCGCGCTCGGCGCGCGGGTCGATGGAAGCCACAGCGTGATTGAACGCTCCGCCAGTCCACCAGCGCGTCCACTCCGGACCCCGGGAGGCATCCATGATCCCTCGCGGGCGGCGTTGCCAGGGAAGCGCGAGGTCATCGGCCGCTGTACCCCAGAACCACGCCGGGTCGACTGTCGCGTGGGCCTGGAGCGCGGCCAGATCGGCTGATCCTGTCGCCGCGACGAACCGGGCCAGCCGCGCTGTCGCGAGCTCGCGCGGACCGGGGCGCCAGGCTGCGTCGGGAACGTCCTGCCCGAACGTCGGCCAGGGCAGGTCGGGAGCGGGCACGAGGCCGATCCTAGCATGCGGTCGGCGGTGTCCCGGCACGGAAAGCCGGGGTCGGATAGCCTCGGGTCATGCACCCTCGACGTCCGCTCCGGAGCGGCCTGCTCCTCGTCGCAGCCATCGTTCTTGCTGGGTGCAGCACAATCCTCGAGGCGTCGCCGGCCCCTACGCCCATGGACTTTCCGGGGATCGCCGGCGAGCTCGCTAATCGAGGCATCACGCTCGACAGGTTCACGTCAGGCGATGACGGCTGTCACGACAGCACCCTGACCGCGACGGCCATCGGGTTCGACGCGAGCGGCCTCGGCGTCACGACACCGATCCGAATCCGGATCTACATCTTCCGGACGGGCGACACCTTCGATCGCCGGCGACCCGACGTCGATCCGTGTGTGGCGGCCTGGGCGCAGGATCCGGCCACGGTTGAATTCATCGATGCGAAGCCGTTCGTCCTCGCCGGTCAGGGTCCCTGGCCGGCCGAGTTCAAGGCGGCCATTCGGGACGCTCTGAGCGCGGCGGCCGGCAACGGCGGCTGAGGCAGGCAAACCGCGGCTGATCCGGACCCACCCTGATCCCGTGGTGTTGACAGAGCGCACCACGTCGTCGCCATGAAACGAACACCCGGTGAGCGTGACGGAACGATGGTCCCGTATTTCGGGGCCACCACCTTCCCATCGTCGAACGGGACGCCCGGGGGATGGGGCGGCAGTGACGCTTGGCCGATGGTCCGGGCATGCATCGAACACCGACCCGTTACCGCCGCGTCTCGACTCTCCTCACGCTGGTCATGCTCGCCAGCATGTCGATCCCGACGCCGACCGTTGCGGCCCGCGTCACGGGACGCCTGACCACCGACACCACGGCCCCCGCGATTCGCGTCAGCCTTTCGTCGGCCGATTCCCGGGTCGACGAGCACCCCGCCGATCGGCCGATGGTCATTCGCGGGTTCCTTCCGGTCTGGCGGTTCGAAGCGCGCCTCGCCGCGCTCGATGTCATCGCAGCCGTCCAGGCTGCCGAAGCCGCGGCCAAGGCCGCGTCAGCGGCCGCGGCGTCGGCCAAGGCGGCCACTGCGGCAAAGGCGGCGGCACCCGCCTATGTCGGCAAGAACCACCTCTGGATCCCGACGCTCGGGCTATCCCGGTCAGTCGAGACGTTCACCTGCACGCGCAAGACCCCGCCGGCAAATCGCGTCTATCGCTGGGGCTGTGCCGGCAAGAACAACGTGTATCTGTTCGGCCACGCGTGGGGCGTCATGAAGCCCCTCCACGACGGCTACGTCGCGGGCCGCGTCAAGATCGGGATGGTTGCGAAATTCGCGGACGCGACCGGCAAGGTTCGTACTTACCGGGTCACCGCGATCCGGGTCGTGACGCCGGACCAGGTGGCGTGGGCGATCGCGAGCCAACCGGTGGCGTCGATGACCCTCCAGACATGCGTCGGTGCCAACAGCGACCGCCGGCTCCTCGTCCGCCTCGTCGCGGATCACTGACGGCACCGCGCGCCTGCGTGGCGCGTTGACCGGCGCACCAGCGCCCGCGCCAGCGTCTCAGCCGGTCGGCGGCTCAGCCGATCCGGAGCCCCAGGATCCGACGCGCGATCACGAGCCGCTGGATCTGGCTGGTCCCCTCCCCGATCTCCGTCAGCTTCGCGTCCCGCATGAACCGCTCGACCGGGTAGTCGGTCACGTAGCCGTAGCCGCCATGGATCTGGATCGCCGCGTTGGTGGCCCGGCTCGAAACCTCAGACGCGAAGAGCTTCGCCTGCGCGGCGACAAGGGCAAAGTCCCGACCCTGATCCTTGAGCCAGGCGGCCTTCCAGACGAGTGCCCGCGCGGCTTCGATCTCGGTCGCCATGTCGGCGATCATGAACGCGATCCCCTGGAACGAGCCGATGGGCTTCCCAAACTGCTCGCGGGTCTGGGCGTACGGGACGGCGGCGTCGAGCGCCGCCTGCGCGAGACCGACGGCCATGGCTGCGATGCTGATCCGGCCCCCGTCGAGGATCTTGAGAAACGTCCGGAATCCTTCGCCCTGGACGCCGAGCATGTTTCGGGCCGGCACGCGGCAACCTTCGAAGATCAGCTCCCCGGTCGCCGACGCGTGAAGGCCGAGTTTGTCCTCGAGCCGGCCGATTCGGAACCCGGGCGTCGCTGCCGGCAGGATGAACGCGCTGATCTCGGCCG
>JAYWFP010000002.1:0-6666 GCA_043778745.1 Chloroflexota bacterium | reverse complement strand
GTGGCAGTACAACGGCCACGAAGGGGGCGGCATCCAGCACGTGCTGGAGCGCGCGGATCTCCTGCGGTCCCTCTGGCCGCACGCGCGGTAGCCGAAATAGAGCAGATGTACTGGCGCGCCCGACAGGTGTTGGACGTGGGTATGCCCACTCAGGATCCAGGCAGATTCTGATCGAGGGCCGCGATGGGTGGCTCGCCGCAGCGGCGAGGCATCTCACATGAGAGAGAGGACTCCAGTTGGATGCCCCGCTCGCCACAGTCCCGGGCATCGCCCTGCCACCGACGACGTTGCGATCTCGCGCGCCACGCACCGCGAGGTCGTCGTCGTGGCCGCTGTGCTCGTCGCCGGATCTCAGAAGGCCTCCGCTGACCGCCTTGGCTTGGCGCACTCGACCGTGAAGCACCACCTGGCGAACGCCCGGTCCAAGGTGGGGGCGACGACGACGGCTCAGGTGGCATGGATCCTCGCCCAATGAACAGGAGTGCTAGCCGAATCCGTCTGACAAGGAGCGGAAGCCTACGCTCGTACTGAGCGTGGAATGGGGGTGATGGCAGCCCCCAAGGTTAGCGGAACGCAGCGCCGGCTGGCGTCGAGCTTGACGAGATGCCATCCAGCGAGGTTGTCGCCGCGGGAGCACCTACCTTATGAGCGACGGCGCGTTTCGCACCGAGCTCATGACACATCGACATAGCGCCGACACTTGCCCGACCATCACAGCGATGCCCCGGCTCCGATCGCGAGATGTCGACCGGAGCCGGTCTCCTCATTTTGGGCTAGTAGACGTTTGTGGCAATCCGCGCCGTGGAAATGTTGAAAATGGTCTGCGGGGCAAACGGGTTGAGGTCATCCCAGCACCAAGTAGTCTTCTCGGGCCCGGCATACCACCTATATCCGTCGCTAGTCGCGTTCGAACAGACTCTGTCACCTTTCTGCACATTGTCGCGCGTGTACCAAATACACACCTGAATGATCCGCTTGCTGTCGTAGATGTTGCCTGCTGCTTTGGCCTTTCCGTCGTAACGGATCTGGAACGTTTCTGTGCTAATTGCATAGCTCGATCCCCAGGCCAGATAGGGAGTGACTGAGCCGTGCCCAGAGGTGTCTTCGAAGACGACGGCTACCTCGCCAGATCCACGTACAATCTTGACCTGTTGGACGTCGACGACGAGGCCGTCTCGTGGGCCGTACTCGCGCCCATCGATAACGACCGTACTCGGTTGACCCTTGGCATCCACCGAGCCAGACCCTGACAGGGAGTCCGCTAATGCCGGGGTTACCCCGACCGCAGCCATTAGCGAAACCACGCCCACGGTGATCCGACTGAGTCGTCGCAATCGTCGTTCCTCCTTACCGTCCGGACGGACGTTGCGCCGCCCACGGGCGCTAGTATGCTCGTCCGAGGCGACGGCGATCAAGGCGTAGTGGCACTGGTGACGGTGCCAAGCGAGACCTCGAGAACCGCGACGTCGAGGTTAGTCGGGAGGCGCTGCCCGGCATGCTGGTCAGCCGCGGGGACGCGCTCGGCGAGAGACGACAATCTTCACCCGATGGAGCGGTCGACGACGAGCGCCCATGGAATCGCGGGCTCGGGTCCTTTGGAGTGTCGCTCGCGCAGCGCCTTGGGTGGTCCCGACGAGGACGCTTAGGAGGGGCTTGGCGTGTCTAGGTCTGGCGTGAGGAGCATTTGGGGCGTAATGACTAGAGTTCCCCCAGTGCAGCCCGGACGAGTGAGCGTGGCTACTCGGCGGCCCGCAGTCTCGACAAAGTAGGAGTAATCGTCGTCGCACTGGGCTCCGGCGGGTTCGGAATCGAAGGTGCCTCCGTCCGCTAGCGTCGTCAGTTTGGTGGACGTGCCGCTGCGGTGGCTGAAACCCACGATGTCAAGGGGCTTGCCCGAGTCGTTCTGGATCGTCACCCGCGGAACCTGGGTTGGATTAGGGCTCGCGGTCGCGCATCCCGCGACGACAGCCAGCAGGAATGCCAATGTGGCGGCAATGGCAGCGACTCGACCCATCGCACCGAGTATAGCGATGCCTCGCGGATCCTTTGTGAAGGTTCCCCCGACCGGTCGGACCCGCGAGCGATCAGTCACCTCCTGCCTGGCCATCAGCGGCAGCTTAGCCCGGATCAACCGAACCTCCCATCTGACCGCTTGAGACGGGCCATCGGAGGGGTTCGACAAGCCGGTGAGGCTCGGCAAGCGCCCGGTGAAGGTCGTGGAGTGACGGACGGCGGTCGATCAGGGCCACCGCGCAGTCGAGTGGCTGCGCGCCCTCAGCGAGTCCATCCAAATCGCAGACGTACCGAAGGAGAAGGCAGATCTGATGCACGCCATCTACGAGCGGATCACGGTCGCAGGCCCCGAAATCGTGGGCGTCCGGCTGACCGCGGCGGCCTACGCGCACGGATTGGCGCTGGCGCTGCCGGAAAAGGTTGTAATGGCGCGCCCGACAGGAGTTTGAGCGTGGGCATGCCCAATCGCTATCCAAGCTGATTCCGATTGAACGAGCCGACACTTGGACGGCCGCCGGGCAGATGGGCGCGTGGGTCGGGCTCGACGGGTCTGAGGATGCCGACCGAAGGCCGGCCCCGGTTCAGGCTGCTGGCGCGCGACCGCGTTCGGGGCAGCCGGGTCGAATGCCCTCGTGCTGCTCCTGCCTCGACATCCAACACTACGGAAGCCTCAGTGCACAGGTTCTGCGGCCTGTGGCTGGCACCGCTCGGGTATCTCGCCTACAAGTTGCTCGCGGCGTTCCTGGTTCCCGACTTCGGCAAGCAGATCCACCCGTTCGTGGTCGTCGTGCCCGCCGTCGCGGAGATCTGGATGGGCGTGTATCTGCTGGCGAAGGGTGTGAAGTCACCACGCCGGACCGATCGCGCGCCCGTCGCCGGTCTGGCGCCCGTCGCGGCCTGAGGCCGGGTCGCGACCGCCCCGTAGGTCGCCCAACCAGCCAGATCTCAGGTCACCGTGGCGGCGGCACAGTGCCGACGCGGCCCGTGTCCGCAAGACGCACCACGGAGAGAGAACCCCCAGGAAGGCCATCGTCCAGGACCAGTACGGCTCACCCGACGTTCTCGAGCTCACGGACATCGACGAGCCCGTGGTCGAGGATGACGGCGTACTGGTGCGAGTCCGAGCGACGTCGCTGAAGCAGGACGACCTCGACTACCTGTACGGCAGACCGTTCCTCACCCGCATGGGCACGGGGCTGCGCACGCAGAGGAACCGCGGCCTGGGGTTCGACGCAGCAGGGCAGGTCGAGGCCGTGGGCAAGGACGTCACGCGATTCAAAGCCGGGTGACGAGGTGTTCGGGGACCGGGTCACCACCGAGGTGGCGTTCCGCGATCACCACCTCGAAGGAGCACAGGCCGTCCACGGTGGGTGTCGCGAGCGCCCTTGGTATCGAAGCTGATCACACCCTCGCGCTCGGCGAAGGTGAGGACCGGCGCAGCCCGGACGCAAACGATCTCCGTGTAAGGGGTCGATGAACTTGCGGATGAGCCAGGGACAGACGGATGTCCCGCCAGTGGGTCGTGATGCCGGGTGAGCGCATGGGGGTCCTCACCCGAGTGATCGCACGGGTTCACATGGATGACCGCCGTGTCGAAGCGGCGAACCTCGTGGAGCAACCGGTGGCGCACCTCTTCCGAGACCCGGTGGCCCTCGCTGACGGTCATGTCGCAATCGACCGTGATCGCCACGGAGGCTTCGAGGGCGTGGCCCAGCCAGCGGAGGCGAAGGCGGTCCACCGACTGGACCTCGGGCACCGACGCCGCGATCGTCTCGACCTGTTCCACGAGCTCGGGCTCCACGGCATCCATCAGCCGCCCGAACATCTGGCCGGTCGCCTGTTTCAGAACGACCAGGATGATGGCGGTGATGAATAGCCCGACCAGGGGGTCGGCGAGCGGGTATCCGGCCGCGACCCCGAGCGCGCCCGCGACGACGGCCAGCGAAGTCAGCCCGTCGGTCCGGGCGTGATAGCCGTCGGCGACAAGGGCGGTGGACCCGATCGAGCGACCGACCCGGATGCGGTAGAGGGCGACGAGCTCGTTTCCGGCGAAGCCGATGAGCCCGGCGGCGAGGACGATCGGGATGTTCGTGATCGGCTGCGGGTTGATGAGCCGGCTGATCGACTCGAAAGCGGCGAGGATGGCCGAGGCGGCGATCATCAGCAGGACGAACAGGCCGGCCAAGTCCTCCGCGCGTCGGTAGCCGAAGGTGTAGCGGCTAGTCGCGGCGCGGCTGCCGATGGCGAAGGCGATCCACAACGGAATCGCCGTCAGGGCATCCGAGAAATTGTGGATCGTGTCCGCCAGGAGGGCGACCGAGCCCGAGAAGAGAACGACTGCGAGCTGCGCGAGCGCCGTGACCCCGAGCAGGAGGAGCGAAATCTTCAGGGCGCGAATTCCGCGCCGGTCGCTCGTCAGCACATCGTCGATCGAGTCACCCGGATCGTGGCTGTGACCGACGAACGTCCCGACGAGGCGCCGAAGCCGGCTCTCAGGATGGTCGTGAGGGTGCCCGTGATCATGATCGTTGCCGCCGTGCGGCTCGTCGTGCTCGTGAGAATGCTCGGTCATATTGCCCCGTCCGCACGCCGCCGGTTTCGCGCTCGTCGACGCGGCGCGTGATCGTCGCAGCCATTCTGCGGTTCGCATCAGGGCGGTCGTATGCCGTGGGCCCAGCGAGCGGGCGATGATGTGTCCGGCACCGACCTACCCTCTCTGAACGGAGCCCAGGCGCGCACGCTCGTTACGGCGTCGGCTGGACTTCGAAGACCGGGTGGTCTCGAGCGGCCGCGACGTAGTCGGCATCGGTGGAACCCCGGTTCACGCGCAGGTTGTTCCGCACGCCGTCGCCGCGCCATCCGTCCGATGCGACCAGCGGACCGAGTGCCGCGTGCATGACCGGACCGGCTTCCTCGGGCGCCAGCTCTCGTGGCGTGAACGCCGCCCACTTCCTACCGAGCCGGAGGGTGCCCTCTCCTGCTGCCCGCAGGTTCAGGACCCAGGCGCCGACGCCATGCGTCGCGATGAGATACCGGCGGCCGGCGACATCGTGCACGTCGATCGGGATCGTGCGCGCCCGCCCGCTCTGACGGCCCCGCACCGTCAGCAGCATCATCGGACCGAGGATCGAGACCGCGATACCGAGGCTGAGCATCCGGTGCACGACCCAGGTCCCGACGCTCATCACGATTCCCGGCCGCATCGGCCCCGCGTGGCCACCCAGGTGCGAACGCACGCCATGGACGGCGAGCATGCCGACCACCATGACGCCGGCCATCAGCGCCGCCATGACCAACCACTCACCGGGATCGCGAGGAAGGTGCATCGTCTGCTCCAATTGAGGAATATTGTTTGCACACACTCTATTCACTACTGGACGGTATGTTCGATACAATCTCGGCTGGGTCGTGCCGTATCGAACATCGCGACCCAACTTGTCTCACGTAGCCCGAGGTGACCCGGTGGAGCGGAAGGACGATCGGCGCTCTCGGCGGACGCGCCGGCTCATCACGACCGCGATGACGGAGCTGCTGATGGAGAAGCCCTACGACGCCATCACCGTCCAGGCGATCCTCGACCGGGCTGACATCGGGCGGGCGACTTTCTACCACCACTTTCGGGACAAGCTCGACGTCGTCGACGCCGTCGTCCAAGAGATGTTCGAGGGCCTCCACGAGGCGGACCCCGCGATGGCGACCGCCGGCAACGTTCCGGTGCTCGCGCTCTTCCGCCATGCGGGGGAGCGCTTTCGGAGCCTTCGCGCGATGCTCGACACGCCTGGAGCCGAGGTCTTCTGGACGGAGTCGCATGCGTCGACGTGCTCCGCCATCGAGTCGTCGCTCGGCACGCCTGCGGCGCTTCGCACGCGCTCGGCCGTCCCGGCGCCGATCCAGGCGCAGTTTATTGCCGGCGCGCTCCTCGCTGTGCTCAAGTGGTGGCTGCGGGCAGGCATGCCCCATCCGCCCCAGCAGATGGCCGCCTGGTTCGAGATCCTGATGCCCCCGGACATGCCAAGCGGCCCTGCGGGCGGCTGACGCCCCAGGGATTTCCGAACCCGGGCTCTGAGGCTGACTGCGGAGGAGTGTTACACGGAGATAGAGTAGAACAGATGTTCATGGCGCGCCCGGAGGTGGCTGAGTCCACGACATAGGTGACACCTGATAGGCGACAGGTGAGTCGGGGCATGCGCGACAGTCCGTGGCATGTCGAAGCATCGGGTGGCCGTCCTCAAGGTCGTCTCATCGCAATCGTCCGTCACCGCCGCGGCGGCTCAGTACGGGATCAGCCGCGGGCACCTGCACCGCCTCCTGCGGCGGTACCGGGAAGGCGGTCTCGACGACCTCGAGCCGAGGTCCCGGCGACCGCGCACCAGCCCGCACAGGACAGCCGACGCCGAGCGCGACCGGATCATCGCCCTCCGGACGGAGCTCACGACCGGCGGCCTGGACGCGGGCCCCGCCACCATCGCGTGGCACCTGGAGTGCGAGGGCCGGCCGGTCCTCTCGACCTCGACCATCCGGCGCATCCTCCACGCCGCCGGCCTGGTCGTGCCCGAGCCGCGCAAGCGTCCGCGCAGCTCGTGGATCCGGTTCGAGGCTGCGGCGCCCAACGAGGTCTGGCAGGCCGACTTCACCCACTGGCGCCTAGCCGAC
>JAYWFP010000001.1:0-2770 GCA_043778745.1 Chloroflexota bacterium | reverse complement strand
ACCGGACAGCAATGGTTGCCCCGGTGCCGACGCCATGGGCGATGATCCCGGCCAGGGCGAGCGCCGGCATGCCCGCGGCGGCACCGAATGCAAGGACCACGCCACCGCCGATCATCGCTGCGGCCACGACACCGATCACACGCCGTCCGAGACGATCGGACAGGAATCCGCCGGCCACCTGCCCGCCGACGTAGGCGAGGGCCTGGATACCGAGCGCGCTCGCCCCGAAGTCGGCACCGAGCCCGATGAGCACGGCATGAGGCAGGAATGCCTGCAGCACACCCTCGTCGAACATGCCGATCGCGACCGCCCCCATGAACAAGGCCCAGAACCGCCTCGTCCGGACGATGCGACGGATGCTGGACCGGGCAGTTGCGCCGCCGGTGCCGGCCGGCAGTGGCTCGAAGCTTGCGGATACCGCGCCGGGCGCCGCCGTCTCGTGGAGGCCCACGGCCTGCGCCGCTTGCTCGCTCTCTCGCTCGCGGGTTGACCTGCCGGTCGGAGCCCGCGCCGGGACGAGGATCCTCGGTCCGGCCGTCATCAGCCAGACAAAGATGACGCCGACCAGCGACGCGCCGAGGAACACCAGCGACGTCGAACGCCAGCCTGCCGTCTGGATCAGTCCCGCGGCGAGTGGCAGCGCCACGGCGACGCCGATCCCGGGACCCGCGTACGCAATCCCGAGGGCCAGCCCTGAAACCCCCGCGTAGCGCCGCGCGATCGCCGTGGTCGTGCCGATGAAGGCCAACTGCAGCCCGATGGCATGAAACGCTGCGTAGGCGAGGATCACGATGGAGATATCCGGGGCGAGGTACATCGCGAGCCAGCCCGCGGCCAGGAGCACCATCGAGGCCGTCAGCAGGTCCCGATCCGCGAATTCGTCATAGGCTCGGCCAAGGAGCGGGCTCGACAGCGCCGTCACCAGCAGGAACATGGTCCATGGCGTGACGGCCACGGTTCTACTTACGCCGAATTCCTCGGCGAAGGCCACGGACAGGGCCGGGAAGGTGTACAGCCCGCCGTAGGCGATGGCGCCGACCACGAATGCCCCGATGAGGGGCAGGGACAGCCGGGTCACCCGGCGCGCATCGGGGAGGGGGACGGGCAGGCTCACGCGGGCATCGTATCGAGTCGGCCGGGAACCGCCGGGACGGGCGCGTCGTCTCCGGGTCATGAACAGACAGCAGCTTCGATCAATCGTCGCACCCATCTCCATGACGCTGACTTTGGCGGTGATTCTCGCCGCCTGTGGGGGTGGTCGCGGTGCCACGCCGACACCGCCGCCGGTGAACGCGCCCGGACAGTCGATCACGACCCCGCAGCAGGCGGCGACTCGCGTCGGGGAAGTCGATCAACGATTCCTCGGGTTCGCGGAGCAGTCGGCGGCCCTGATCGGGGCGTCGGCCTGGTGGACGTCCGATGCGATGACCAGCGGCGGTTTCCGGATCACGTTCACCAACGGTTGGGGCGACTGTCCAGCGGGCTGCATCAGCAAGCACAACTGGACCTTCGAGGTCACTGCCTCGGGCGCGGTGACCCTCGCCGCCGAGACCGGCGACCCGTTACCGGGCGGCGCCCTCCAGTAGGGCATGGCGCGCACGGGCGCGCGAGTAGCTCCGCCGAGCAACCCCTGCCCCATGGTCGGTTCGGGGCCGCTCCTCGTCAATTTCATACCCGGGGCGTATGAAGTGCGTTGCCCCTTACGTTGGGGTGTAAGAAGTCGACGAGAATCGCCCGGCCCGGGCCATATGCACCGGGATTTGGGTCTGAACTTAGGCTCGAGAGCCGGATCGCCACCGCTCCGGCCACAGATTGGACGCCCTCATACGCCTGGCGTATGAAAGGAGCTAGACGGGACGGGAGTCCGTTTTCGCGATGTCGACTTCTTACGTGGAGCGTAAGGGCAACCGCGTATCGGGCCGCCGCCCGCTCGAGGTAGCCGCGCACCACCTGCCTACCCGCCGCGTCGGCAGCCTCGTATCATCGGCCCGTGGAGCTGCCTGTCGCCCTGATCCAGACGAACGCCGGGCCCGATGCGGATGCCAACGTCGCGCGTGCGGCGCAGCTGACCGATATCGCGGCCGCCACCGGAGCGCGACTCGTGGCCCTGCCCGAATATCTGCAGTACCGGGGCCCGGACGACGGGTTCCGAGCATCGGCTCGGGAGATCCCGGGTCCCTTCACCGAACCGTTCGCGGAGATCGCTCGAAGCCGCGGGTGCTGGGTCCTCGTGGGGAGCCTCGCGGAAACATCGAGCGACCCACGTCGGCCGTGGAACACCTCCACGCTGATCGGGCCGGATGGCACAGTGACCGCCTGGTATCGGAAGATCCACCTCTTCGATGTCGCTGTCGATGACGGACCTGTCGATGTCGAGAGTGCGCGCGTCATGGGTGGCACCGAGGTGGTCATCGCAGAGGTCGAAGGCGTCCGGCTCGGGATGTCGATCTGCTACGACCTGCGATTTCCCGAGCTCTATCGATCACTCGCGCTCGGCGGAGCCGAGATCCTCGCTGTGCCATCGAACTTCACTGAGCGAACGGGCCGCGACCACTGGGAGGTCCTGCTGCGCGCGCGGGCCATCGAGAATGGGGCGTGGGTCATCGCACCGTCGCAGATCGGCGGTCCGCCGGGTCACCCGGCCTATGGGCACACGATGGTGATCGACCCATGGGGGATCGTGATTGCCCAGGCACCCGATCACGAGGCCATCGTGTATGCCGTGATCGACACGGATCGAGTCGCCGCGGTCAGGCGCCAGATTCCGGCT